>CAMOHY010000162.1 GCA_946615495.1 uncultured Clostridia bacterium | reverse complement strand
CGGTGCCCACCACGCCGTAGGGAATGCCCAGCCGGTAGCTGACCATGCGGCAGGTATCGTTCATGGAGCCGGAGCCCACGGCCAGGATATAATCCGGGTTCAGGGACCAGGCGTTGATATCGTATGTTTCCCGGTCCCGGCCCGCTTCCATGAGCACCTTGCCGATGCTTTCCGCGTTCGGCAGGGCGGGAGAGGGCAGCACCAGAGTATGGGACAGGCTTCCTTTTTCTTTCAAAATCTCTTCCACCCGTTTTCCGGCCACCCGGTAGGTGTTTTCATCCGCCACCATAAAAATACGGTGATAGTCTTTCAGGATGTCCCCCACCTTTTCGATGGCGTGGTCCGATACCTCGATCACTTCCGTGGGGATGCTGTGGCGCTTCTGTACGCAGGTGCACTCCATTTCAATCATGACGCTTCACTCCTTTTTTCGTTCATTCGGCCATATGATGGATATAAGGCATTTCGGGCAAGTCCTCAAAGCCATAAAAACGCTGGGCGTTATCATAGAAAAACTGCCGTTTTTCCGCGTCCGCCAGCAGCGGCGACCGGCCGATAAAGTCCCAGCTCATGCGGTAGGTGATGGCGGTCATGGTGCGGGGATAATCGGACCCCCACATGAGCTTTTCCATGCCGCAGATATCCCGCGCCTCCGCAATGGAGCGCACCGCCGAAGGATAGGGATAAAACTCGCTGTTAAAAAGCCAGGTGATGCCGCCGGATTCCACATACACGTTTGGGAGCCTGGCCAGCTTGATCTGCTCCTGCCAATTGGGCCTTGTCACCATGCCGAAATGGCCGATGGCGATGGGAAGGCGGGGATGCTGCCGGGCCATTTCCCGCAGGGACGCGGCCTGCGTATCCCCATCCGCCATATCGATGGCGATGAACAGGCCGTTTTTCTCCGCGTGAAGGAACACGTTTTCGCAGGCTGTAAGGTCCGGGTTCTTCATCCGCCCGCCGCACAGCTTGATGCCGTCCACGCCCTGGGTGTCCGGCACGCCCGCTTCCTCATACAGCGCCGTCACCCGGAAGCGGTGCGGATACGCGGCGCGAACCTGGCGCAAATATTCATCCTGGCTTCCATCGATATATTCCTGGGTCACCACCGCCCCGGCCACCTGGGCAAAATCCATGTTGGCCAGCAGCCTTTCCGCGCTGTTGACCCCGTCGTTCATATAGGGCGGCAGCATCTGGCGCACCTCCGCGCCAAACTGGCTTTTTCCGCCGCCCAAGCCGTATACCGGCAATCCGTTGACCCGGCCCTGCTGCTTTTGCCACAAATGCACGTGCGCGTCGATTATTTTCACTTGATTCACCCTTTACCGCGTCGTATCGATATACCGCTCGTTCCAGATCACCGCTGTTTTCGCCGGCGCGCCCTTGCAGTAAATTTTGTTTTCATAGGCGGCCATGGGGTCCAAAATGAATTCTTCCTTGTCAATGAGGCCCACGATTTTGTCATACCGGCTGCGGGACAAAAGCTCAATGGCCTTTTCCATGTGGTCCTGGCGGAAATTGATGGAGCCGAAAATCAAATGGTTATGGAAGCCGAAGGGCATGGTGTCAAAAGAAATCCGCGGCCCCAGGGAGAAGGAATTGTAAATGCCGTTGCAGCCCAGCGCGCCGCAGCGGAAGGCGATTTCATGCTCAAGATTGGTGCCGCTGACGCCGATAAAGCAGGTGGCCTTGCCGCCCAGCGCTTCGCAAATGGCCCCGGCGCAGGCGGCGGGGCTGGCAAAGGCATTCTGCACATAGTCCGCCTTCGTCTGCTCCAGCGCAAAGCGCACCTTGGGGCTGTCCAGGGGGCTCAGGTCTACAAACAGGAGCTTGGCCTCCGGGTGGGCCTTATGAAGCAAATCCCCGATGAACATGCCCGTGGTGCCCAAGCCGAAAATCACCGTGCGCTCAAAGATTTCGTCCGCCGCGTATTTCCGGGCCGTTTCCAGGCCGCAGTGCCGCCGCCGGGCAGTCTGGCGGAACCAGTGGGCGCTGCCCAGGTCCTCCATGCGCTCCAATTGGAACAGCATGCAGGCATAGGGATCGGGAAACACCATCTTCTTGGCAAAGGACAGCGCCAGCCTTCCCTCCCGCGCATACCCTTCCGGAATGGGCAGGAGCATATCCGGGTTTACGTACATGCTGTCGCAGAACAGCCCGTCCGCCTGGTCGCAGCCGTATTCAAAATAGGTTTCATCCTCCGTAAACCGGGTGGGGTCCACGCTGTCGCCGCCGCGGATGAGCACGATGGCGAAGCGATTTTGGCTTGGCACCCACACCACGCCCTCGTGGCCGTTGATGAGCCGGTTCTGCCCGGCGGGAAATTTGGGCGTCAATTGTCCCCTGCGGCCCATTTCCATCAGCTCGTGGTCCGTTCCGCAAAAGCCCACGATGACGGGGTGCGCCAAAATGCCCTCTTTTCGTTCTTCTCCCCGCAGCCGCTGCCGGGGCGGGTTGATTAATTCCACTTCGCCGTATTTCAGCGGGCGAACCGGATCATTCTGAAAATACGTGCCAAATGCCTTCAATGTGCGTCCTCCTTCGCTGGGGCTGCTTCTGCCGCAGGTCCGCATCGGTTTCCCATGCCTGCTTCGGCGTGTTTATAACGCCCGGCGCGCTGCCCTGCGGGCCCGCCGGGACAGAATGTTTTCCATTCTTTATTATTATACTTGATGTTCGGCTTTTGCACAATGCAGCGTTTCCTTACCAGATAAAACAAAGAAAACCTTCCATCAAAAAAAGGATTCCCCCTGCGGTGCAGCCGGGGCCGTGCCACAGGGGAAAGTCCACATTTAAAGGGAGAATCCCTATTCCCTTCCATTTTCCGTTTGTCCTTTTGATTCGTCGCAGGGTATCCCCAGCAGCCGGGCGGCGTTGGCGCCCAGGATAAGGCGCTTTTCCTCCGCCGTCAGCGGCAGGGCCCGGATGCGGCCAAGATAGGCGGCTTGGTCCGCCCAGGGGCTGTCCGTGCCAAAGAGCACGCGGTCCGCGCCGAACAGGCGCACCAGGCGGAGAAACTGCTCTTCCCCCAGCATTTGCAGGGACTTTTCATCCGGATAAAACCCATCCCCCAAGGGCGTCATGGGGCCGAGGGCAAAGGAAGCGTCCAGGTACACTTTGGTTTGAGGCAGCAAGGCCTCCACCCTGTCCCAGCAGCGCCAGCCGCCCATGTGGGCGCACACCAGGCGCACCGGGCCAACGGCCTTCGCCGCCCGCAGCAGCTTTTCCGGGGTGGAATGCTCCGCTCCCGGCAAACCCACATCCAGCCCGGCGTGGGTAACCACCGTCAGGTCCATTTCCCCCGCCCGCGAAAGGATGCGCAGATACCTGGCATCGTCCACATCCACCCCCTGATAGGGCGGGTGAATTTTGATTCCCCGCAGCCCGGCGCGGGCCACGCGGGCCAATTCATCGCGCCAATCGGGAAAATCCGGGTGCATGCAGCCAAAGGAATACACCCTGGTGTCCCCCGCCCGCTCGTTCATGCGGATGGAGGCGTCGTTCACATGAATCACCTGCCTTGGGCTGGTGGCTACCGGCAGCACCAGGGACGCGCCGATGCCGGCCGCCGCCATGGACGCCCGCAGGCCGCCCACCGTGCCATCGGAAAAAGGGCGGGTGTGGGAGGCGCGCTTTAATTTGTCCACCGCCCCCTGAGCGATGGCGTCGGGAAAGGTATGGGTGTGAAAATCAACGATCATTCGTTTTCCTCCGTAAAAATTGTGGCGTGCCGCGGCACACCACAATTGACCGGTTTATTGAAGGCCGGTATCCGTCAGGGCGGATGGCGAAGGCTATTTTGAAAACGATTCGGCCAGGAGGAAGGGGGCGCGCAATGCCGCCTCCGCCCTTTCCCCTCATGGAATCCGTTTTCCTTCGTTTCCGTCCGTTTTTTTACTCGTCGCCCAGCGCCTCGCTCTGCTTTACCAGCACCTTCTGGTCATAGCAGGAGAACGCGTCGTCCACCAGCGCCCGGTCCGGCGCCTTGGTAAACAGGCTCACAACCGGCACGATAATCAGCCCCGCGATCATGCAGAACGCGCCTGCGTTAATGGGAGACTGAAGAAGCGCGGGGAAGGAGGAGCGGACAAAGATATTGGCCACCATCACCACCGAGGAAAAAATGAAGCTGACCCAGCAGGCGGCCTTGGTGGTGCGCTTCCAGTACAGGCCATAGAGGAAGGGAGCCAGGAAAGCGCCTGCCAGCGCGCCCCAGGAAACGCCCATCAGCTGCGCGATGAAGGTGACGTTGGAGCGGTACTGCACAATGGCCAGCACCACGGAAATGGCGATGAACACCACGATCAGCCCCCGCATGGTTTTGACCTGCTTTTTTTCATCCATGTCCTTGATAACGTTGTCCTTGAGCAAATCCAGCGTCAGGGTGGAGGAGGAGGCCAGCACCAGGGAGGACAGCGTGCTCATGGACGCGGACAGCACCAGGATTACCACCACGGCGATGAGGATATCCGGCAGGCCGGACAGCATGGTGGGCACCACGGAATCAAAGCCGCCCGCGGCGATATCGATCTTATCGGAAAACAGCCGGCCAAAGCCGCCCAGGAAGTAGCAGCCGCCCGCCACGATAACGGCGAACAGGGTGGAAATAATCATGCCCTTGTTGATGGCGCCCTCGCTCTTGATGGCGTAGAATTTCTGCACCATCTGGGGCAGGCCCCAGGTGCCAAGCGAGGTCAGAATCACCACGCCCAGCAGGTTCAGCGGGTCCGGCCCGAAGAAGGAATTGAACACGCCGGGAGAGGAGGAGGTGGCCGGGTCGCTGATCTGGCTCAGGCCGTCCAGCGCGGCCAGGAAGCCGCCCTGGCTCTTGAGCACCGCGGCAATGACGGCGATGATGCCGAAAATCATAATGATGCCCTGAATGAAATCGTTGATGGCGGTGGCCATATAGCCCCCGGCAATCACGTAAATGCCGGTCAAAATCGCCATCACGATCACGCAGATGGAATAATCAATGTTGAACGCCATGCCGAACAGGCGGCTCAGGCCGTTATACAGGCTGGCGGTGTAAGGAATCAGGAACACGAAAATGATGGCCGACGCGGAAATTTTCAGCGATTTGCTGCCAAAGCGCTTGCCGAAAAATTCCGGCATGGTGGCGCTGGACAAATGCTGGCTCATGATGCGGGTGCGGCGGCCCAGCACGCCCCAGGCCATCAGCGACCCGATGAGCGCGTTGCCAATGCCCACCCAGGTGGCGGCGATGCCGTATTTCCAGCCAAACTGCCCGGCGTAGCCCACAAAAATAACCGCGGAAAAATAGGATGTGCCGTAAGCGAAAGCCGTCAGCCAGGGCCCCACCTGCCGCCCCCCCAGCACAAAGCCGTTCACGTCCGTGGAATTGCGGCGGCAGTACAGCCCAATGCCCACCATCAGGCCAAAGAAAACAACCAGCATCAGGATTTTGAGAACCATATGGATTCCTTCCCTTTCCGTCCGATGGGACGTTCATTTGCTTTATCGCTTTAAACTTTAACGCATAAAATCGTCAAAGTCAAGGACTATACAATAAAAATACAGCGGCCGCAGGAAGGGGCGCGCCGCTGT
>CAMOHY010000161.1 GCA_946615495.1 uncultured Clostridia bacterium | reverse complement strand
CCATCGAAAGACTGCTTGCAGGCTTTCGATGGCAGAGCAGCGACTTTGTCGATGCTCTGACTGGCCTGATTTGTATCAGGCCAGCCTTTTTTGGAATTTTTCCCCGAAGGGGCAAATCACAGCCCCGTCTTTTCCCGGATGTATTTCCGGGCCATTTGGGCGTATTCAAAAGGATTGGCCTTGGCGGGATCCTGTTCGGCTTCCACCACCACCCAGCCTTCGTAGCCGCTTTCCTCAATCACCTGGAAAATGGGGGCAAAGTCCACGTCGCCGTCGCCGGGTACGGTGAACACGCCGTTGCGCACGGCGGTCAGGAAGCTCCAGCCTTCCTTCCGGGCCTGGTCGCGGATGGGCAGGCGCACATCCTTTAAATGAATATGGCGGATGCGGTGGATGTACTTTTTCAGGATGGGCAAAGGATCGATGCCCGCGAAGGTGAGATGGCCGCTGTCAAAGAGCAGGAACACCTTTTCGGGATCCACCGCGTCCATAAACCGGTCAATTTCCTCCGCCGTCTGCACGCCGGTGCCCATATGATGGTGCATGGTCAGCGTCATGCCCTTTTCCTGGGCCAGCGCGCCCAGCTCATTGTAGCCCTTGGCAATCAGCTTCCACTGTTCGTCGGTCCACACGGCCTTTTGGCTGCCGAAAATATTGATGTCCTTGCCCTGAATGGAATCGCCCTGCTCGCTTGCGCCAATCACCTTGGCGCCCAGCGCGTGCAGCCTGTCACGGTGCGCGATAAAGTTTTTGATGGTCACTTCGTAGGGCTCGCTGGTAAACAGGGTGGAAAACCAGGCGTTGCAGATTTGCAGTCCCCGCACGTCCAGCTTGTGCTTTAGTACGTTCACATCCTGCGGGTATTTGTTGCCGATTTCGCTGCCCTTAAAGCCCGCCAGCGCCATTTCGCTCACGCACTGCTCAAAGGTGTTTTCTCCGCCCAGGTCGGGCATATCGTCGTTGGTCCAGCCGATGGGGGCGATGGCCAATTTTACTTTGTTGGGATCAAGCATAGCAGGTCTTCCTTTCTTATATGGAATCAGTCGTTATTTGTTTAGAACTTCCTGGTGTCCTTCACATGGTCCATCAGCGCTTTGTAGGCGGCTTGCACCCTGGGCTGGGTGGAAACCTCCGCCACGCCCACGCGCCACCAGCTTTCATAGCCGGGGGTCATGGAGCCGGGAAGCACCTTGATATCGTACAGCACGGGCTTATCCTGGGTGAGAGCGTCCCGGAGAGCGGCCTTGAGCTCCTCCTCCGTGTGGATAGAGTAGGTTTTCAGACCGTAGCCCTCGGCGTTCTTGGCAAAGTCCAGGGGCACGGCGGGGCCGTCCAGTTCGCCCGTTTCGGAGTTGCGGAAGCGGAACACGGTGCCGAAGGTGTCGCTGCCCTGGTTGTTCTGCAGGTTTTCGATGCAGCCCCAGCCGGAGTTATCGAACAGGCAGAAATGCACCCGCAAATGCTCCTGAACGCAGGTAACCAGCTCGGAATGGGCCATCAAATAGGTGCCGTCGCCAAAGAAGGTGTACACCTCGCTGTCCGGGCAGGCCAGCTTCACGCCCAGGGCCCCGTTGGTTTCATAGCCCATGTTGGAGAAGCCGTATTCCATGTGGTACGTGTCCCTGTCGCCGGGGCGGAACAGGCGCTGCATATCGCCCGGCAGGCTGCCCGCGCTGCCCACGGCGATATCGTGTTTCTGCATGAATTCGTTGATGATGCCAAGGGCCCTGGTCTGGGCCAGGCCGTTTGGCGCCTGCTTTCCGTACCAATCGTCCACGATGGCGTTCCATTCGTCCCGCACGGCCTTCACCCGGCCGGCGTGAGCGTATTGATAGCCCTTTAAAGCCGTCGTCAGGGCGGTCAGGCCCTCCCGCGCGTCGCAGATGATGGGCTCGCCGTCCATTTTCACCGCGTCAAAGGGGCAAATGTTGATGGAAATTAGCTTGGCGTTTTCCTGGAACAGCCATTTGGAACTGGTGGTAAAATCGCTGAGCCGGGTGCCCACGGCGATGATGACGTCCGCGTCCCGGCCGATCACATTGGCGGCCTTGCCGCCGGTGACGCCGATGCCGCCCAGATTGAGCGGATGGGTCCAGGGCAGCACGCTTTTGCCCGCCTGGGTTTCGGCAAAGGGGATGCCAGTGGCTTCGCAGAAGGCTTGCAGGGCGTCGCCCGCGAAGGAATAGCGCACGCCGCCGCCGCAGATGACGATGGGGTTTTTCGCCCTGCGGATGATTTCCGCAGCCCGCTGGGTCTGGGACGCGGTGGGCGTGCGGCGGTCCATATGCCATACGCGCTTGCGAAGGAAGGAAACGGGATAATCGTAGGCTTCGCCCTCCACGTCCTGGGGCATGGCCAGGCACACCGCGCCGGTGTCGGCGGGGTCGGTCAGCACGCGAAGCGCGTGAATGGCGGCGGTCATTAATTGCTCCGGGCGCTCAATGCGGTCAAAGTAATGGCACACGCCGCGGAAGGCGTCCGTGACCGTTTGGCCGAAGGATTGAAAAAACTCTGCCTGCTGGAGCACAGGGTCCGGCTGGCGGCAGGCAAAGGTATCGCCGGGCAGCAGCAAAAGCGGAATGCGGTTGGCCGTGGCGCAGCCGGCGGCCGTTACCATGTTCATGGCCCCAGGCCCAATGGAGGAAACGCAGGGGATAATTTCCAGCCGGTTTTTCTGCTTGGCAAAGGCGGTGGCGGCCAGGGCCATGTTCTGCTCGTTTTTGCCCTGCAAAAAGCGGATATGGTGGCCGCCCTGCTGCAACGCCTGGCCCACGCCCACCACGCAGCCGTGGCCGAACACGCCGAACATGTTGTTGACGAATTTGTATTCTTTCCCGTCCAATTCCACATACTGCTGATCCAGAAATTGAACCAAAGCCTGCGCCATGGTCAGGCGGATGGTTTCCATGGGCGTTACACCTCTTTCTTATTTTGCTTGATGAAAGGAGGGGGAGCGTTCAGCGTACAGAGCGAAGATGATTTCGTGTTATATCATGATGCTCCTTCGCATTTGAACGATATAAACTGGACTCTGCGCTCCGTACGCTGTTCACTTATTTTTTATCTCCGAAGTACACGCTGTCCGGCTCCATAACCCACAAATGCTCCTTCAGGAATACGGGGCATTCGGGCTGCTTATAGGGATTTCCGTCCAAATGGCGGATGGCCCACAGATACCACAGGGCGTAGCCGGGGGCGGTGCAATGGGGATGGGTGAGGCCGGGCTCAATGAACACGGTGTCGTTGTTCTGCACCTTCACTACTTCATCGCCCAGCTCGCCATAGCCAAAGCCGTTTTCAGGGTTGGTTTTATAGTAGTAAATTTCCGGCTGGGGATGATGGTGGGGCGGATAGCTGCTCCATTTTCCGGGGAAGCCGATCACCTCGCCCAGCACCAGCTTAGCGTCGGGCGCGTTGGTGTAATCGAAAATGGTGCGCACGATGCGGGTGCTGGTTTCGCGCATCAAGCCCGCGCCCCGGAACTCGTCCGGGGTGTCGGCGGGCAGGTACAGCTTAGCGCCAAATTCCTTTTCATTGTCCGTGCGCAGGATGTTGATTTCCGCCTCGTCGGAAAGACAGGTGATTTTCACGGGATGGGCCTTATCCGCGTGCAGGGCGGTGGGGGGAATATCAAAGCAGTTGGCCCGGCTTTCGGTATGCTCCTTGCCGTCCCACTCGAACTTGACTTCGCCGTAAACCAGCAGCGCGGCTTTTTCCAGGGGCGCTTTTTCTTCCCACACGTCGCCCTTTTTCATCCGGTACACGCCGAAATCCATCAGCATATCGGCGTGGGGGCCGTCCATTTTCGCCAGCCATTTCAGGCCAAACGGGTGCGGGCCGCGGGCCTTGATGATATTTTCGTTCATCTTTTTTACGCCTCGCAGATTTCGCTGATCTTCACGGGCCGGTGCTCGTCCAGGGATTTCTTGGCGGCCTTGGCCAGCACCACGCTCATCAGGCCCGCATGGATGCCCACAGGCACGTCCGTATCATTTTCGATGGCGGCAATGAACTGCTTCATTTCTTCGGTGAAGGACTGCATATAGCGCTCCAGGAAGAAGAACTGGGGCTTGTCGCCCACCACGCCGTTCACAGTGGACACCTTCACGGTGGAGTCGCCGTCGTTTTCGTCCGCGGCCATGCCTAAGGACCCGAACACCTCCACCCGCTGGTCGTAGCCGTAAGCGGCCCGGCGGCTGTTGTCAATCACGCCCAGGGCGCCGTTTTCAAAGGTCAAAGTGACGATGGCGGTATCCACATCGCCCGCTTCGCCGATGCGCTTATCCACCAGGCTGGTGCCCATGGCGTACACTTCCTTTACGTCGCAGCCCGCCAGGAACATGGCCATATCAAAGTCATGAATCATCATGTCGATATACAGCCCGCCGGAGGAAGCGGCGTATTCGGGAGACGGGGGTTCGGGGTCGCGGGAGGTGATTTTGATGATTTCGATGTTGCCCAGGGTGCCGTTCTGGGCCAGCTGCTGCACGTGGCGGTGGTTATGGTCAAAGCGGCGGTTGAAGCCGATTTGCAGCTTGCGGCCCGTTTCTTCCGCAACCTTGGCCACTTCCTTGATTTTTTCAATGGAGGTGTGCACGGGCTTTTCGCAGAACACGTGCTTGCCCGCCTTCAGCGCGGCGATAGAGATATCGGCATGGGTGGGGGTGGGGGAGCAGACCAGCACGGCGTCGATTTCGGGATCATTGATGATGTCCATATAGTTGTTGGAATACTTGGGCACGCCGAAACGCTCCGCCAGCTTTTTCGCGCTTTCCTCAATCACGTCCGTCACCATGACCACCTGGGCCTGGGGGATATGATAGGTAATGGATTCCGCGTGTACGTTGCCGATGCGCCCCGCGCCGACGATGCCGATGTTGAGCTTGTTCATGGTAAAGACTCCTTTTTCATTAAATTATTTTATGTTATTTGTTGTACAGTTTTCAGTATACAGCGTGCAGTTTATTTTGCCGATATAAATCATCCGCGATACCGCCTATTCGCTGCACGCTGTACACTGTTTTCCTCAAACCTTACAGGGAGCCGTCCCAAGTGGAAACGTGTTCCTTCTTCATTTCTTCTTCGTCGAACCAGCGGACGGTGACGGTTTTGCTTTCGGTGTAGAACCGGAAGGCGTCCTTGCCATGGCAGTGGAGATCGCCGAAGAAGGATTGCTTGTGGCCGGAGAAGGGGAAAATGCCCATGGGCACAGGAATGCCCACGTTTACGCCCACCATGCCGCCGTCGGTGCGGCGGGCGAATTCGCGGGCGTAATAGCCGCTCTGGGTGAAAATGACGGAGCCGTTGGCGAAGGGATTGCGGTTCATCAGCTGAAGGCCTTCTTCAAAATCCTTCACCCGCTTGATGCACAGCACCGGGCCGAACACTTCCCTGGTGCCAATGGACATATCCTCGGTCACGTGGTCAAAGATGGTATGGCCGATATAGTAGCCGTCCTCGTAGCCTTCCACCTTCACATTGCGGCCGTCCAAAATCAGCTCAGCGCCTTCCTCAATGCCCTTTTCAATCCAATCCAGGATGAATTTCTGGTGGCCCTTGCTGCCCACGGGGCCCAGCTTGCTGGTCTTATCGTA
>CAMOHY010000160.1 GCA_946615495.1 uncultured Clostridia bacterium | reverse complement strand
CCAGCTGAGCTACAGGCGCATTTCGCCGCGAAGCAGCGTCGAGGCCGGTTCCAGGAGGAACCATCCCTGCTGACAGAAACAGATTTTAGCACACACGAAGATGGATGTCAACCCCTTTTTTCAAAAATTTTTCCGCGTCTCTTCCCCGCCTTCGCGCAAGGGTTGTTATTTATTCTGAAATATGATAGTATATCCGTGAAAGCGCCGTGCAATCACCAATGAATCAAAGGAATGCAAAAAGGAGAATGCGCCATGAAAAAAATCCTGCTGCTTTGCGTCTTTGCGGCCCTGGTGCTCTTTGCCTCCTGCGCCATGGCGGAGGAATTTCACGAGCACACCTGGGAATACCACTACGATGAGCTTACCCATTGGGTCGTGTGCACGGAGTGCGGCTTTGAATCGGATAAAGAGCTGCACTACGTTTCCTGCGATTCTGATGAAATGGTGTGCGCCGAATGCGGCTTTTCCCAGGAAGACGGCGCCATGATCTATTTCCGTGCCCACAGCTTTTCCGGCGACACCTTTCTGATTAGTCCGTATTACCATTACTACACCTGCGAACGCTGCGGCGAAATTCTGGAAAACGAGTATAACCAGCCCCTGTCGGATGTCCATAAGGCCATCTGCCTGCAGCCGGATGAGTGCGCCGTCTGCGGCGGCAAGGAGAAAGACGGCGTCATTATTGATGAAGTGGTGCACAATTGGGTGACGCAGCACGACAAAACCTGCCACTGGAGCAAGTGCTCCCTGTGCGGAGAAGAAACGCCCCGGATCACCCACTATGCCAGTTGCACCTCCAATTCGCCCGGCGTTTGCTCCGCCTGCGGCGCGTCCGTTTCCCAGGGCGACACGGTGGATTATGTCCGCCACGATTATTCCACCCACATCTTGGACAGCGACGCGTATGAGCACTGGTATCCCTGCCAGGCCTGCGGCGCGAAGATCAAGCCCGAAAAGCATTATGGCAGCTGCCGGGACAAGACCACCTGCCAGGTGTGCGTGAGCACCACGGAATACAACGGCGCGGTGATGGACCATTGGGAGCACCTCCATTACAACGGCGAATGGGAGCACGACGGGGCCGAGCACTGGTACATCTGCTCCTGCGGCGAGGAAACCATTCGGGAAAGCCATTACGCCTCCTGCGCCAAGCCCGGCGTGTGCCATGTCTGCGGCGTTTCCTGCCAGGAGGTGCGGCATTTGAATTCCTCCCCCGCGGAATACAGCGTTGTGAATGAAGCTTCCCACCGCTTCCGCTGCGACGATTGCTTTGCCCTGATTACCGAGCCGCACCGCTTCTCCTCCGGCGTATGCGTTTCCTGCGGCTACCGCCAGCCCGGCGCGGCCCTGCCCACACCCCCGCCTACGGCCACGCCCGCGCCCACCGCGACCCCTTCCCCCACCGACGTTCCCCCTTCTCAGGAGCCGGAATATCGGCTGGGAAGCATAGCCTATGATGGAAAGCTGCTTTCCGGCGCCCTGACCCACGTTCCGGGCACCAAGGAGATTCAGGATATTTCCGTCCGCGTCACCTTCTACATTGAAGGCAACTACTACATGGCTACCACCGCCGAGGTGGAGGAGGACGGCACCTTTGCCGTGGACGGGGTTGGTCCCATCGTGTATATCACCGCGCTGGCCACCGGCACGGAAAGGAACATGGACGGCTCCACCGTGCACTGGCCCTTTGGCTCCGCGGAACTGTTTGTGAAATAAATAAATGGAGAGGACAGCGCTTGCGCCTATGAAAAAGCTTCTTTTTACCGCCGTATTTCTCATCTGTCTTTTCTCCTGCGCCTTGGCGGAGGAAACCCACGCGCATCAATGGACGGTGCAGTTTGACCGGGAGGCCCATTGGAGCGTGTGCGGCGTGTGCGGCCAGGTGACGGAGCGGGAGGAGCATTATGTGCTCTGCTACGAAAACAATCCCACCGCCTGTGCCGCCTGCGGCGTTTCCGCCTATGACGGGGCGCGCATTGAGGGCGTGATGCACTTTTTTGACGACGGGGATATGGGGTATGACCGCTACTCCCATTTCTACACCTGCCAGGCCTGCCAGAATGAGGTGGGCAGGGAGCTGCATTGGTCCTCCTGCCTTCAGCCCGATCTTTGCCTGGGCTGCGGCCTGGCGGCGGCTGAAGGAATCGAAATCAATGAAGTGGTTCACCTCTGGCAGCAGCGCAGCGACAGCCTGGCCCACTGGGAGGCCTGCCTGCTGTGCAGCGCCGCCCGGAACCGGGAGGAGCACTATATCGGCTGCGACGCGCAGCGCAAGGATGTGTGCACCGCCTGCGGCGCGGCCAAGGCCGACGGCGCGGTGGTGGAAAACACCGCCCACTTCCTGGATGACCGGGACGTGATGCACGACGCTCAGGAGCATTGGTACATCTGCCTCCACTGCGGAGAAACGGTGGCAAGGGAAAAGCACGCCGCCTCCTGCTCCAGCCCGGACCGCTGCCTCGTTTGCCTGCAGTCCGTGAACAGCGGCATCCAAATCGATCATTTGCATCACGAGGACCCGCAGGAAATGCAGCGCGATGGGCAGGAGCATTGGCAAATGTGCGGCCGGTGCGGCTATGAGATTCTTCGGGAGGCCCATTACGCCCTGTGCACCGCGCCGGGAAAATGCGCCGTGTGCGGCGCGGCCTGGTCCGGCGAGGCGGAGCATGTGATAACGGGCGAAGAGGAATTCAAGCCTTATAACGAAGCGTATCATTCCTTCGTGTGCCGGGGCTGCCGCCAAACAGCGTACCTGGCCCATGCGTTTGAAAACGGCGTCTGCGCTGCCTGCGGCAGCAGGCAATCTCAGGAAGAGGCCAAGGCCCCGGTCTATACCCTTCAAGGCTTGCAGTATGACGGCAAGGCGCTTTCCGGCACACTTTTGCACGACGCCGCCACCCGTCCCGCAGGGGGCTTGATCCTCCGCGTCACCTTCTACATCGAAGGCAACTATTACATGGGCACCACCGCCGAGGTGGAGCAGGATGGTTCCTTCCTGGTGGAGGGCGTTGGCCCTATCGTGTATATCACCGCGCTGGCCTCTGGCAGGGATGGCGGCGGGGAAAAGACCCTGGACGCCGCCGAGCTTTTCGTGCGGCAGTAACGCTTCATTTTCGCGCGCTGGCGGACGAATGGGAAAACAACCCATTCGTCCCATTTTTTTATAGATGTTTCATGTTTTTTTGAATTACGTCATAGAATTTTTATTTTTCCTATCTTCCATTTCCATTTTCAGCCACTATAATAAGTACGTTACAGGTTTATGCAAGGGAAAAGGAGAGAAAGGCTATGAAAAAATGCCTGTTGATCGCAGTGACCGCCATGATGATGTGCCTGAGCGTGTACGCGCTGGCGGAAGGCGGCCATGTGCATAGCTATGATTATGATGTGTACCAGTCCGATGAGGCCTGCCATTGGCGGGTGTGCATGGAATGCGGGGAAAAGCTGTACGTAACGCCCCATTCCACCCACTGCACCAGCCCCAGCCGGGGCGCCTGCGAGGTGTGCGGCGCGGCGGCGGGCGAAGAAAATGTGAAGGTGCTCCACGCCGGCTATGAAAAGAAAAGCGACGGGGAATTCCACTGGCAGGAATGCCCCGCCTGCGGCGAAGTCATCAATAAAGAAAAGCATACGGCCACCTGCGCCAACCCCGGCGTGTGCGTAGCATGCGGCGCTACCGAGGCCGGCGGCGCCGTCATAGAGGACCCCGGCCACGATTGGCAGCAGCATCAGGACAGCGCCTTCCACTGGGATGAATGCACCCGGTGCGGAAAAATTGCCGGACGGGAAGGCCATTATGCCACCTGCTCCGCCGCCAGCCCCGATGTGTGCGTGGTGTGCGGCGCGGCGAAGGCCGACGGCGCGACCATCGGCCCCGTGGTGCACTTTTACCGCAGCGCCTGGGAGCAGGACGCGGAAGGCCACTGGCATGTGTGCGCCGTGTGCGGCGAAAAATCCACCGAGGAAGCGCATACGCTAAAGGACGGCGTGTGCGCCGTGTGCGGCTATGAACAGCCCCAAGCCACGCAAGCGCCCACAG
Source organism: uncultured Clostridia bacterium (assembly GCA_946615495.1). Classification (GTDB taxonomy): domain Bacteria; phylum Bacillota; class Clostridia; order Christensenellales; family Aristaeellaceae; genus RUG563. The sequence continues at coordinate 1,555 of CAMOHY010000160.1, read as the reverse complement.
CGGAGCCCACCCAAGCCCCCACGGAGAAGCCTACGGAGGAGCCCACCGAAGCCCCCACTCAAGAGCCCACAGCGGAACCCACTTTGGAGCCCACGCTGGCGCCTACGGAAGCCCCCACGGCAAACCCCACGGAACAGCCCACCCAAGCGCCCACCCAAGCCCCCACCTTGGAGCCCACGCAAGCGCCTACGCCCATCCCCACCCAAGCGCCCACCGCGGCCCCTACCGCGGTCCCCACGGCTGAACCGGCTCCCTACGCCATCGTGGACTTTGCCCTGGATGGCGGATACCTGAGCGGCCGGGTGGTAAAATGGGACGGCGGCGCCGCGGAAGAAAAGCTGTTCATCCGCATGCGGCTGGTGCTCCGGGACGGCTCGGATATCATCGTAGCCTTCCCTGTCCAGGAGGACGGCTCCTTTGAGGCCGCCGTTCAGGCCGACGTGCTGCGCATTTCTCTCACCGTTACCAATACGGCCCGCTGCATCAGGCCGCAGGATGTGTGGAACCCGCTGGGCGATTTCACGTATATTCAATAAAAAGCCCACTTTCCTGTGACGCGGCCGCGTCACGGGAAATTTTTTTCGCGGCGAAAAGTCCTTTCGCAGCCCGTAACAAAAAAGTTACAGAATTCACGAAAAAAAGCGGTTTTCCTTTCTTTCCGGCCCTTGCCAAGAAAGGAAAAATCCTGTATAATAAGGCGTTGGGTAAGCTATGGGCTTTCTGTCCATGGCCTGTCCAGGCCCCATTCGTTAATCCAATTCCGAAAGGAGATAGATCCCCATGGGCAAGAAGTATGTATACCTGTTTACCGAGGGCAACGCCACCATGCGTGAACTGCTGGGCGGCAAGGGCGCGAACCTGGCTGAAATGACCAATATTGGTCTGCCGGTTCCCCAGGGCTTCACCATCTCTACCGAAGCCTGCACCCAGTATTATGAAGACGGCCGCAAGATCAACGACGAGATCATGGCCGAAATCATGAAGAACGTGGAAACCATGGAACAGATCAACGGCAAGAAGTTCGGCGATCTGGAAAATCCGCTGCTGGTTTCCGTGCGTTCCGGCGCCCGCGCCTCCATGCCCGGCATGATGGACACCATCCTGAACCTGGGCCTCAATGACGACGTTGTCGCCGCCATGATTAAGGGCAACCCCGATCCCAAGTTTGAGCGCTTCGTGTATGACTGCTACCGCCGCTTCATCCAGATGTTCTCCGACGTGGTTATGGAAGTGGGCAAGAAGTATTTCGAGCAGCTCATCGACGCCATGAAGGAAAAGAAGGGCGTTACCTTCGATACCGAACTGACCGCCGCCGACCTTAAGGAGCTGGCGCAGCAGTTCAAGGCTGAATACAAAAAGCAGCTGGGCAGCGATTTCCCGTCTGATCCCAAGGTGCAGCTCTACGAAGCCATCCGCGCCGTGTTCCGTTCCTGGGACAACCCCCGCGCCAACGTGTACCGCATGGATCACGATATCCCCTATTCCTGGGGCACTGCCGTGAACGTGATGCCCATGGTGTTCGGCAACCTGAATGACAATTCCGGCACCGGCGTTG
>CAMOHY010000159.1 GCA_946615495.1 uncultured Clostridia bacterium | reverse complement strand
CCACCGGCTCCGTGGTGCTCACCGACGTGAACACCGCCGTGGCCGCCGAAGGCACCGTGGAAGCCATTGCCAAGGCCGAAGAGGAATTCAAGGCCGGCACCCTGCACGTGTTCGACACCGCTACCGAAGGCTTCATCACCAAGGACGGCGCCGCCCTGACCTCCTACATGGCCGATGTGGACACCGACGCGGCCTACACCCCCGACACCGAAGTGGTGAGCGACGGCTACTTCCATGAATCCGAATTCCGGTCTGCTCCTTACTTTGACGTGCAGATCGACGGCATCGAACTGCTGAACACCGCTTTCTGATTCAACCTTATGATAGGCCGGCTTTCCGGCCGTGACGCAACCGGGCTGCCGCCTCCCCAGCGGGGGCGGCAGTCCGGCGCGTTTTTTGATATTTTCTTGTGGAGGGGTGCCCGTGGAAAAACAGCTTGCTCTGCAAATGCGCGGAATCACCAAGCGTTTTGGCCCGGTCGTGGCCAACGATCATGTGGACCTGGACGTGTACGAGGGGGAAATCCTGGCCATTTTGGGGGAAAACGGCTGCGGAAAAACCACCCTGATGAACATGATTTCGGGGATTTATTTCCCGGATGAGGGGAAAATTTTCGTGGATGGGCATGAGGTGGTCATCCGTTCGCCCAAGGATGCGTTTCAGCACGGCATCGGCATGATCCATCAGCACTTTAAGCTGGTGGACCTGTTTACCGCGGCGGAAAACATTGTGCTGGGCGTGAAGGAAGAGGGCCGCTACAACCTGAAGGCCATCAACGCCAAGGTGGCCCAGATCGCGGAAAAGTACGGCTTCCATATCGACCCGCAGAAAAAGATTTACGATATGTCCGTGTCCGAAAAGCAGACGGTGGAAATTATCAAGGTGCTTTACCGCGGCGCGGATATTCTGATTCTGGACGAGCCCACCGCCGTACTCACGCCCCAGGAAATCGACAAGCTGTTCCAAGTGCTGCGGCGCATGAAGGCCGACGGCAAATCCATCATCATCATCACCCACAAGCTCAATGAGGTGCTGGCGGTGAGCGACCGGGTGGCCATTCTGCGCAAGGGCGAGCACATTGCCACCGTGAACACCGCTGAAACCAATGAAGCCCAATTGACCGAAATGATGGTGGGCAAGAAGGTGGATTTGAACATCGACCGGGAATTGCCCCGCAGCCCGGCCCCGCGCCTGGTGGTGGAAGGGCTGAACCTGGATGACAGCGAAGGCCTGCACGTGCTCCGGGATATTTCCTTTACAGCCAACGGCGGGGAAATACTGGGCATCGCGGGCATTGCGGGCAGCGGCCAAAGGGAGCTGCTGGAATCCATCGCGGGTTTGCAGCCCTTAAAGAGCGGCAAAATCATTTTCCACAACCCCAAGAAGGATAAGCCCGTCACCTTTTTCCATAAGAGCATGAAGCGGGTCAAGGAGCTGGGCGCCCAGGGCGCGTTTCACGACCGGCAGGGCAAGCCCGTTTCCTTTGACGGCATGGCCACCGGCGCCGTGCGCAAATGGGTGGAAAGCGGCGACGTGCTGTTTAAAGAGGACGAAATCATCGATTTAAGGGACAAAACGCCCCTGCAGATTCGGGAGCTGGGCGTGCGCCTTTCCTTCGTGCCGGAGGACCGGCTGGGCATGGGCCTGGTTGGCAGCATGGGCATTACGGACAATATGATGCTGCGCTCCTACCGCAAAGGCCACGCGGGCTTTCTGGACCGGAAAAAGCCCAGGGCGCTGGCGGATGAGATCATTCATGAGCTGGAGGTGGTCACCCCCGGTGTGAACACGCCCGTCCGCCGCCTGTCCGGCGGCAACGTGCAGAAGGTGCTGGTGGGGCGCGAAATCGCCTTTGCGCCCAAGGTGCTCATGGCCGCTTACCCTGTGCGCGGCCTGGATATCAACTCCTCTTATACCATTTATCATTTATTGAACAAGCAAAAGGAAAACGGGGTGGCCGTCATTTTCGTGGGCGAGGACCTGGACGTGCTGCTGGCGCTGTGCGACCGCATTTTGGTCATTAATTCCGGCAGCATCACCGGCCTGGTGGACGCCCGCACCGTTACCAAGGAAGAAATCGGCCTGCTGATGACCCGCACCGATTACGCCCGGAAGGAGGACGCTTAAATGAGCCTGCATCACGCATCCGAGGTTCGGGAACCCCTCATGCACCTGAGCAAGCGTTCCGCCATCCATCCGGCGAAGGCCTGGGCCATCCGCCTGGCGGCCATTGTGCTGGGCCTGGCGGTGTGCGGCCTGGTGGCCTTCCTGCTGATTGAAAAAATTCAGGAAAAGCCCGAAAAAATTTGGGATTTTTATAACGCGTTTATCAAGGGCTCCTTTTCCACCTCCAGGAAGTTCTGGAAGTTTCTGAAAAATCTGGCCATTCTGCTGGGCATCGCCCTGGCGCTGACGCCCGCCTTCCGCATGCGCTTTTGGAACACCGGCGCCGAGGGGCAGACCCTAATGGGCGTGCTGGGCGCTATCGCGGTGGACTTTTATTGGGGCGAAGCGCTGCCGGAGCCGCTGCTGCTGGCCCTGATGCTGCTGGCGGCTCTGCTTTGCGGCGGAATTTGGGCCCTTATTCCCGCCCTGTGCAAGGCGAAATGGAACACCAATGAAACGCTGTTTACCCTGATGATGAACTACGTGGCCACCTTCGTTGTTTCCTATTTTCTGGTCATTTGGGTGCCCAACGGCTCATCCTCCCTGCCCAAGATGAAAACGGGCAAGCTGCCCTCCGTCGGCGGGAATGATTATCTGCTCATCATTCTGGTGGTGCTCATCCTCACGGTGGGGCTGTATATTTACCTGAATTACTCCAAGCACGGGTATGAGATCAACGTGGTGGGCGAAAGCGTGCGCACCGCGCAGTACGTGGGCATCAACGTGCGCAAGGTCATCATCCGCACCATGCTTTTAAGCGGCATGCTCTGCGGCCTGACGGGCTATCTGATCGCCGCCGGGCTGGACCAGACCGTGACCACCAATTCCGTTGGCGGCCAGGGCTTTACCGCCATCATGGTATCCTGGCTGGGCAAATTCAACCCCCTGGCCATGATCGTCACCTCCGGCCTCATTCAGCTGCTCAATCAGGGCGCGGCCCAAATCAGCCAGGATTTCAACGTGTCCGGCGCGCTGCCGGACGTCATTACCGGCATCATCCTGTTTTTCATCATCGGCAGTGAGTTTTTCATCAATTACCAAATTCATTTCCGGGGCGGAAAGCATGCCGTCCAAGCGGGAGGGGAGGCAGTAAAATGAATATTTGGCTGAATTTCCTCATTGACTCCCTGGCCTTTGGCGCCACCTTCATTTATGGCTCCACGGGCGAAATACTCACGGAAAAAGCGGGACATTTGAACCTGGGCATTCCCGGCATTATGTGCATGGGCGGCGCGGGCGGCGTGATGATGCTGAACCTGATCGGCAAATCCTCCCTGCCGCCGGTGCTTATCGTGGTGCTGGGCATCCTGAGCGCCCTGCTCATGTCCGGGCTCATGGGCCTCATTTATTCCTTCATGACGGTGACGCTGCGCGCCAACCAGAACGTGACCGGCCTGGCGCTGACCACCTTCGGCGTGGGCTTGATGAAGGTTATCATGAGCAAAATGAACGCCACCGTGTACCTGGTTGGCCCCAAAATGCTCTACCGCTGGCCCTTTGCTTACCGGCAGGACAGCCTGCAGTGCCTGGGCGTGCTGTTTTTCCTGGCCATCGTGGTGGCCATCGCGGCCAGCTGGGTGCTGTTCCGCACCAAGGTGGGGCTGCACCTGCGCGCCGTGGGGGAAAACCCCGCCACCGCCGACGCCGTGGGCATTAACGTGAACCGCTACAAGTACGCGGCCACCATCATCGGCAGCAGCATCGCGGGCCTGGGCGGCTTCTACTACATTATCGACTACATGGCTTCCCAGGAAGCGTACCTGAGCCTGGAGGCCTTCGGCTGGCTGTCCATCGCCCTGGTCATTTTCGCCCTTTGGCGGCCGCATATGACCATTATCGGCTCCACCGTGTTCGGGTTCCTGTTCTCCTGCTCCAGCTATATCACCAATATCGATTGGATTCACGTGACCATGGCCACCAAGCCCCTCTTGAAAATGCTGCCCTATGTGGTCACGGTGCTGGTGCTCATCATTTCCAGCATCCGCAATAAGCGGGAAAACCAGCCCCCGTCCTCCCTGGGCCTGAGCTATTTCCGGGAAGACAGGTAAACGGAAGCGGGTTGGTTTGGTCCTTGCTGATAGAACGCTTTCAGTAAAGAAAAAACAAAAAAACAGAGTGCAGCGTACCGATGATATCGTGGAGCACAAGCGCCGCAGCTCCATGCCATTCATCAAAATACTCTGCACTCTGTTCTCTTTGCTTTTGGGCGCTTTATTTAGCCTTATTTATTCTTCTTTTTCAATCAGATCTGCCAGGGTAATGCCGTCAAAAAAATCCTGAATCAGGGAATTCAACCGCCGCCACATGGGCAGGGTGGCGCATTCGCCCCGGCGGGGGCAGGGCTCGGCGTCCGATTCCAGGCAGGCGACGGGGGCCAATTCGCCCTCCGTCATGCGCAGGATGCTGCCCACGGTGTATTCCTCCGGCGGACGGGTGAGCCGGTAGCCGCCGCCCTTGCCGCGCACGCCCACCAGCATTTTTTGCCGGACCAACCCCTTGAGCACGCTTTCCAAATACTTTTCGGAAATCTGCTGGCGCCCGGCGATCTCTTTTAACGCCAGGTAGCCTTCGCCCTGGTGCTGGGCCAAATCGGCCATCACCCGCAGGGCGTAGCGCCCCTTGGTGGAAATCATAATCACGGCGGTTTCCCCTCCCTTTCTAACCCATTATACCACGGGGTAAATGGGATTTCAATTTGTTTTTTTCCTGTATTATGGACCGGCGCCCGGAAAGACGGGCTTTTTTGCCCTTGACAAAGGGCGGGGGAGAGGATTATAATTCCTTAAACCCATTTGAAAGGTAGGTAAATCCGGTGAGCGCGTGGAAGATGTCGCCTCTTCATCCGGGGCATTGCTGGCGGTGTAGAATGCGGGAAGAAGGCCAACCGCAAGCAAGGATTTTTTGAGCAATGAAGGAGGAAAAACCATGAGCCGTATTTATACATCTGCCGATCAGCTGATCGGGGGCACCCCGCTGCTGGAGCTGAGCCATATTGAGGAAGCGGAACAATTGAACGCCAAGGTGCTGGCAAAGCTGGAATATTTTAATCCCGCCGGGTCCGTGAAGGACCGCATCGGCAAGGCTATGATTGACGACGCGGAGGAAAAGGGCGCGCTCAAGCCCGGCTCCGTCATCATCGAGCCCACCTCCGGCAACACGGGCATCGGCCTGGCGGCGGTGGCGGCGGCCAGGGGCTACCGCATCATCATCGTCATGCCGGACACCATGAGCGTGGAGCGCCGCCAGCTGATGAAGGCTTACGGGGCGGAGCTGGTGCTTACCGAGGGAGCCAAGGGCATGAAGGGCGCCATCGAAAAGGCCGATGAGCTGGCAAAGGAAATTCCCGGCGCGTTCATCCCCGGCCAGTTCGTCAACCCCGCCAACCCCGCCATGCACTACGCCACCACTGGCCCCGAAATCTGGCAGGATACGGATGGCAAGGTGGATATTTTTGT
>CAMOHY010000158.1 GCA_946615495.1 uncultured Clostridia bacterium | reverse complement strand
CCAGGTTTTTGCCCGCCTTGCCCACGAAGGGGCGGCGCTTGAGCACCTCGGTTTCGCCCGGCGCTTCGCCAATGAGCATGAGCACGGGGCCGTCGCTTTTCCCTTCGCCCAGCACCAGGGGCTTATCCTCTCCCGGCCAAAGAGGCTGGAAAAAGGCCTGCATTTCCTGATAGACCGTTTGTAGGCTGGACACAGCAATCCCCCTCTTTAACGAGAAGCGAAGGGTTTTATAGAGAGTGCAGCTATCAGAGGGCAGAGTACAGTTGATATAGCGGATATATAAGGCTGCGGAAGCCCTTGCTCCAACAAACGAAAACTGTACGCTGCGCGCTGTGCTCTGTTCACTCCTTCTAAAACGCTTCATTCCTTCAGCTTTGCTTGAACCGCCTGGAAATCGTGCCAGGCGTCGCGCTTTTTGCTTTCATCCCGCAGCAGGGCGGCGGGGTGATAGGTGGGCATGAACCATACGCCCTTTTTTTCCACCCATTTTCCCCGGTCGCGGGTGATGCGCACGCTTTCGCCCAGAACGGCCCTGGCGGCGGTGGCGCCCAGGAGCACGATCACCTTGGGGCGCACCAGGGAAAACTGGGCCCGCAGATAAGGCAGGCAGGCCTCGGCCTCCTCAGGCTGCGGAGCGCGGTTCTGGGGCGGGCGGCATTTGACCACATTGCAGATATACACCTGCTCCCGCGAAAGGCCGATGGCGGCGATCATTTTGGTAAGCAGCTGGCCCGCCGCGCCCACGAAGGCCAGGCCCTGCATGTCCTCGTCCGCGCCCGGCCCTTCCCCGATGAACATAAGGTCGGCGCTGCCGTCGCCCTGGCCGGGCACCTTATGGTGGATGTGGCGGCACAGCCCGCACCGCTGGCACGCTTCTATGTCCGCGTGCAGGGAATCCCAGGATACCTGCATGGTCCGCACCCTCCTTAGTATGCCCAGGAAAGGCCCTGGGCTTGCGGGGCATTTGCCTTTGAAAAAACTTTTGCAGCCGTTCAGCCGTGATGATTTAAAGAACAGCTTAAGTTATGAGTTTTACTGGAACCGGGTGCGCAGAATGGAAAAGGTGCTGGCAATATCCTGAGAAAGCCAGGAAATGAGGCTGAACAGCAGGGCGAGCAGCACAAAAATGGTAATAACGCCCAGCACCACGCCCACAAATTCCATCATTTTTGCGGCTACGCGGAAATGGTCCTGCTGTTCCTGGCGCTCCCATTCCTTTTTCTGGTCATATTCCTGCCTGCTGGGCTGCATCATTTCCTGGTTCCTCCTTTTGTTACAGCGAATACTGCTTCCATTCGTCCCCCAGTTCCTTCAGCGCGTTTTCATTGCCTACGATGCACTGGGCGTTGCCCTGGGCCATGGCCTCAAAGAGCGGGCAGAGGGAAAGCAGCTGTTCCTTTGTCAATTGCAGCATTTCCTGGCGGATGCGCAGCTTGTCCTCATACCGCATGCCGGAAATGTAAGCCCTGTCCGCCAAAGCGCCCTGCTGGGCGGGGGACAGAAGGGGCTCTGTGGCCGCGATGCCGCTGATAATGTATTTTTCCAGCGATTCATCGCTTTCGCAGAAGGCGCGAATGAAATCCGCCGTTTCCGCAAACACCTTCAGGGAATGCACGGGCGCGGGATCGCGGTAGGAGAAGAAGGCCAGGGAGCCGGCCTCCGTGGCCCGGAAGCCGCAGCCGTAGGCGCCGCCCTTCACGCGCACTTCATTCCACAGGTAGCCGTAGGTAAGCAATCCGTCCAGCACCTTGAGCGCGCCGGTAAACTGCTGGCCGTAGCGGTCCAAATGGCCTGCGGAGGCGGCGAAGGATACGCCCGCGGGAATGAGGATGGTTTCCTTTTGCGCGTTGGGCTCAAGGGAAAGCGTGAACGCGCCGGGCAGCTTTTCTTTCCCGCCTTGGAGCGCCGCGGCCAAGGACAGCAGGGAAGCGTGTCGCTCCGTTGCCGTTTCGCTCAGGATCAAGCGCTGGGCGGTGAACAGGCGCTGCACGGCGTCCTTGGCAAAGCCCTGGAAAGCGTTGATTTTCCGGTCAAAATCATCCCGGAAGGCGGTCAAATAGCGGTAGTAATCGAAGCCTTCGGTTTTTTCCTGCACGGCGGCCTCGGCGCAGAAGGAGGACAGGGCCCGGTTCATGGCGATGCTGTTGCCCGCGGAAAGCAGGGTGCGGTACATGCCGTCGGCCGCCTGATTGAGGATATCCCGAATCTGCTGGCCGTCGTCAAAGCGGGTGTGGCGGAGAATCTCCGTCATCAGGGCGGCGGCGCTGTCCAGGCTGCCCTCCAGGGCGCTGAAGGAGGCGGCGAAGAAGGGGCGGCATTCGTCCGCCTGGCCCGGCAGAGCCACGGGAACCACGCCGAAGTGGATGTGGCCGATGTGCTTTTTGATTTCCCGCTGCAATTGGGCGGCGGTATATTTTTCCGTGGGCAGCTGGCCCATGAGGCCGCTTAAGAAGGAAAGGGCCTGCAGGCTGTCCAGGCTCTGGTCGGCCAGGGAGAAGGCCAGGGTGGCGTGCACGATGCCGTTGGAGGCTACGGGATGGAACAGCACCTTCACGCCCTCATGCTCCGCTTCCTTGGTTTCCACCCATTCCGGGGTGGGGCTGACGGCGGAGAGGGGCAGCGTGGGCAAGGTGGCAAGGGCCTCCGGCGTGTCCTCGGAAGCCTGCCACTGGTCCAGGGATGCGTTCTGGGCCATGATTTCCCGGCGCTCCTCCTCCGTCCACGCGCTTTGCGCTTTGCGCAGGCGGTTTTGCTCGGCGGCGGCCTTTTCGCCGCCCAGGGTCTTGGAGGGCAGCAGCACCACTTCCGCGGTGTGCGCGTCGTCCAGCAGCATTTCCCGCAGCAGGTTTTCATAATAATCCGTATCCAGGGCCTGGCGCAATTCGTCCAGCACCTCTTCGCATTCCAGATACTGCATGGGGTCGCCGCCGTGGAGCCAGGAATTCAGGCAGGTGATGTTGCGCATCAAGCCGGCGGGCTCCCGGTTTTCCTTGAGGCGGAAGGCCAATTGGTTCAGCGCCGCTTCCAGCTCCTCCCGGTCCAGCCCGTTTTGCAGCAGCCCTTCCGCCGTTTCCCGGATAATGCGGCGCAGTTCGTCCCGGCTGGCCTGCTCCGTATTGCGGATATGCAGGATGCTGTAGGGCTGGGCCACGCTGTCATCCACATCCAAGGTCATATCCTGGGCCAGCCCGCTTTGCAGGATGGCGCGCTTGAGCGGCGCTTCGTTGGAATCGGCCAGGTACATGCTCAGCAGGGAGAAGGCCAGCAGCTTTTTCCGGTCCTGCCAGGTGCCCACGATGCGGCCCAGGGCGATGTGAGCTTTCTGCTTTTCGTCCTCGTCCTTGCCGATTTCGTAGTATTTCACCCGCTGGGCGGCGGGAAGGGGCGCCTGGGGCGAAATGTCGATGGTCTGGGAGGAAAGGCCGTATTTGCTCAGGTATTCTTCGTCCATCAGCTGCAGCACCTTGTCCAGCGGCACGGCCCCGTCCAGATAGATTTTCGCGTTGGAGGGATGATAGAACTTCCGGTGGGCCGCCAGGAAGTTTTCCAGCGTCAGGTCCGGAATGTGTTCCGGGTCGCCGCCGGAAACGAAGCCGTAGCAGTTATCGGGGAACAGCATGCGGCACAGCTCCATGTCCGCCAGCCGGTTCACGGAGGCGAAGGCGCCCTTCATTTCGTTGAACACCACGCCCTTGAAGGTGGGCTCCGCGTCGCCCTGGCGCAGCTCGTAATGCCAGCCCTCCTGGCGGAAAATGTTGGGGTTATGGTAAATGGCGGGGCAGAACACCGCGTCCAGGTACACGTGGGTCAGGTTCAAAAAGTCCTGCTCGTTCCGGCTGGAAACGGGGTACATGGTTTTGTCCGCAAAGGTCATGGCGTTGAGGAAGGTGTTCATGGAGCTTTTCAGCAGGTCCAAAAAGGGCTCCTTCACCGGGTAATGCTCGGACCCGCCCAGCACCGAGTGCTCCAGAATGTGGAACACGCCGGTATCGTCCCAGGGCAGGGTTTTAAAGGCGATGGAGAAAAGCTTGTTGGTTTCGCCGTTGTCCAGCCAGGCCAGCTGCGCCCCGGTCTTTAAGTGGCGCATTTCCCACAGGGTGCCGTTCAATTCCCGGCTTTCCCGCGCCCGAACGATTTCAAATCCGTGCAGAATGTCGTGCGTTTTCATTGGTGGTATCCCTCCGTGTTTTGTCAGTCTTTTGGAAATAGAATTCGCTTCCTGACGGAAAAAATCCTTTTTCTGGCTGCAAAAAGATAAAGGGCCGCGGCTTTGCGGCCCAAGAGAGAAAAAATAATTAATTTGCGAGCAGCGCTTGAGCGGGCAGGAAGCCCCGGACCCTTTGCTGGCCCGCGCCGTCAATAAAGCGGGTGAATTCGCAGTAGACCCAGCCGGGATCGGAATTCAGGCAGCCCAGGGCGGTTACGGCTGTGCCCGCGGGCAGGAGCGCGCCGCCGCCGGCCAGGATATCCGGGTCCTCCGCCGCGTACACGTTTTCACGAACGGCGGCTGGGACATAGCCGAAGGCGATTGGGGACAGCTCGCCGCCGTCGGCGGAGGCCAGGGCGTCGGGCAGCACAAAGCCGTAGCGGTATTCGCCCGGTTCGCCGCTGGGATAGCGGATAAGCGCCCAGCCGTTTTCCTGGCCGTAGGTTCGCACCCCGGCGCCCAGAATGCCAAGAGAGGCCAGATCGCTCTGGGAGGTCTGCACGGCGTAATCATTGCCGGGCCCGGAATAAATATCCGTGGCGGCGGTGAGGAAGCACACCTGAGCAGCGTTGATAAAGGGCAATTCATCCGCCGTTAGCGCCTGGCCGGATACAGGAGAGGCATCCCAGGCGGTGGCTTCGGGCTGAGGGCTCCAGGGCGCCGGGGCTTCCATGGCCGGGGTGGGCGCGTAAGGCGCGGCCTGGGTGTTCATCAGGCTGGAAACGGGCAAATAGCCCCTGGCCCAGCGCCAGTCCTCCCGGTAATCGCACAGGGCCCATTCGCCCTCCACGCAGGCCACCTTCACTTCCGTGCCCGCCTTTACCGTGCCGGGACGGGCGGCGTAGCTTTCGCCGGGGCCGTAATAGGCTTTTGCGTCGGAAAGCACAGTGTCCGGAATGCCGTCGTTGCTTTCATAGGGCACCTCGTCCGCAGCCGTAACGCGGTTTTTGAGCACATAGATCCTGTAGGTGCTCCCGTTGCGGGTAAATTCCACGTGGTACCAGGCCGTGCCGGTATCCACCTGGGCGATCACTTGCAGCTGCATGCCCGCGTTCAGGGTGCCAATTTCCTCGGTGTACTGGGTGCCGGGGCCGGTGCGGGTAGCTGTTTTTGCGTTCAGGGTGCCTTCCTGCGCCAGGGCGCACCAGGGCAGCATAAGCGCAAGGAGCAGCAGCGCCAAAAATCTTTTCATCATCCTTTGCCTCCTTCACGGTGTGATGCCGGCCGGGCGCGCCGTCCGCGGCCCGGCTGGGGATCATCCATAAAACGGTAAAATCCTCCCGTTTCTTCCCAAACGGGAAAAAATAGGATAAACCCGCATGTAGCAAAAGCCGCCCGGCACATACCGGGCGGCTCTGGCCAAGACGGATCAATACTTCCGCTTGCGAGCGGCTTCCGCCTTCTTCTTGCGCTTTACG
>CAMOHY010000157.1 GCA_946615495.1 uncultured Clostridia bacterium | reverse complement strand
TATGAAGGCACCGGCAAGGGCCTGAAGGAAGTGGCCGTGCCCGGCGATATGGCCTCCACCATCTCCACCGCTATGGAAGAGATCACCGAAGCCGCCGCCGGCGCCGACGACGAACTGATGATGAAGTACCTGGAGGGCGAAGAGCTGACCCACGACGAAATCCTTTCCGGTTTCCGTGCCGGCATGCAGAACGGCACCATCGTTCCCGTGGTGGCCGTTTCCGCCCTCACCGGCGTGGGCGTTGCCAAAATGCTGGACGTGATGAGCGTTTACCTCCATTCTCCCAAGGGCGCCAAGGCCGAGGGCGAAAACCCCAAGACCGGCGCCAAGGAAGAACGCGCCTGCGACAACGGCGCTCCCTTCTCCGCTTTCGTTTACAAGACTGTGGCCGACCCCTTCGTGGGCAAGCTGAGCCTGTTCCGCGTTATGTCCGGCTCCATCACCCCCGCCACCGCGCTGTACAACTCCACCGCTGATAAGGCTGAAAAGGCCGGCGGCCTGTTCATGATGCGCGGCAAGAAGCAGCAGAACGTGCAGGTGCTCAACGCGGGCGACCTGGGCGCGCTGTCCAAGCTCCAGTTCACCAATTCCGGCGACACCCTGTGCGACGCCAACGCGCCCATCAAATACGCGCCCATCGACTTCCCCGCTCCCTGCATCTCCAAGGCCATTTCCGCCGCCAAGCAGGGCGAAGAAGACAAGGTGTTCTCCGGCCTGAGCCGTCTGCAGGAGGAAGACCCCTCCATCAAGGTGGAAAAGAATACCGAAACCACCGAAACGCTGCTCTCCGGCCAGGGCGAACTGCATCTGGACGTGATCCGCAACAAGCTGGCCAGCAAGTTCGGCGCTCAGGCCAACCTGAACGATCCCAAGATTCCTTACCGTGAAACCATCCGCAAGAAGGTTGCCTGCCAGGGCCGCCACAAGAAGCAGTCCGGCGGTCACGGCCAGTTCGGCGATGTGTGGATTGAATTCTCCCCCATCGGCGATACCAATATTGATTTCGAGTTTGAAGACGCCGTGGTCGGCGGCGCCGTGCCCCGCAACTTCATCCCCGCCGTGGAAAAGGGCCTGCGCGAAAACATCCGCAAGGGCGTTCTGGCCGGCTATCCCATGGTAGGCCTCCACGCCAAGCTGTACGATGGCTCTTACCACCCGGTAGACTCCTCTGAAATGGCGTTCAAAACCGCTGCCCGCATCGCCTACAAGAAGGGCTGCATGGAGGCCAGCCCCGTGCTGCTGGAGCCCATCATGCACGTGGAAGTGTTCGTTCCCGATGAATACATGGGCGATATCATGGGCGATATGAACAAGCGGCGCGGCCGCATCATGGGCATGGACCAGGTGGACGGCCTGCAGCGCGTTACCGCCGAAGCCCCCATGGGTGAAATGTTCAAGTACGCCACTGATCTGCGTTCCATGACCCAGGCCCGCGGCTCCTTCACCATGTCCTTTGAACGGTATGAAGAAATGCCCTCCGACGCGGCCAAGAAGATCATCGAAAGCGCGCAGAAGGACGAGGAAGAAGAAGAATAATTCTCTTTCCGGTTTTTTGCCCGGCGTTTTCGCCGGGCAATTTTTACATTTATTTTATAATTCCGAAAAAGGACTTTGCCCGGCCAATATCGAAATATTCTGTTATCACTGTTTTATTGAAGGGAGTTAATGCGCCTTGAAAAAATCAATCTGGATCGTATTGCCTATCGTGATTATTGCCGTTGTGCTGGTCGCCGTTTTTATTGGCCAAAGGAATTCTCTTTCCGATCAGTTGGCCCAGCTTGAAACAGAAAAGACCGATCTTTCCCGCCAGCTTTCCGAAGCCGATATGGCCGCCAAGACCGCCCAGGAGCTGGCCGAAACCAGCCGCCAGACCATGGAAGAAAAGGTGCAGGAGGCGGAAAGCAGAGTGCAGGAGGCCGTGGAAGCCCTGTCCGTTGCCACTGCGGAGCGGGACACCCTGCAGGCCAACGCCGACGCCGCCGCTGAGCAGCTCACCGCCGGCATCAAGCAGGTGCAGGTGGCGCTGGACGCCCTGGGCGGCGCCCGGCAGGAAGAGGACGCCACCGCCGCCGAGCTGGAAGAAACCAAGGCTGCCCTGGCCGCCGCCATCGCCGAACGGGAAAAAGTACAGTCCGCCGCCGATGCCGCCGCCGCCCAGAACGCTCAGGAATTGCAGCAGGCTCAGGACGCCCTGGCCGCCATGACCAGCGAACGGGACCAGCTGCAGGCCGCTGTGGAGGCCGCCGCCGCTCAGACCGCTGAACTGGAAAACCTGCAGGCCTCCTTGGCCGCCCTCACCGCGGAGCGGGACGCCCTGCAGGAAGCCGCCGCCAACGCTCAGCTTTCCAAAGCTGCGGTGGAAATTCTGGACAGCGAGGGCGCCAAGGTGCTGGAGCTGGATGACGTTGCGGAACTAAAGCTGGACGAATTGAAGCTGGAGGCCGGTGTGTACACCATCCGCGTGATCGTGTACAACGCCGCCGGTGAAGAAGCCGCCCATTATGACCTGCCTTATATCAGCGCCGCCAACGCTGAGGAAGCGCCCGCCGAAGCGCAGCAGGAAGAAGCGGAAACGGCTGCCCCTGTGGAAAACGCTGAACCCGCAGAGCAGGAAGAAGTCCAGCAGGAAGAGAACGCCGCTGACGCCGCCTGACGGCAAAGAATATCATTCCTTAAGCGCCCGCAGGACGGCTTTTATCCTGCGGGCGCTTATTCATGGCAGCCGCATTATTTCCGGACATACAAAAGACGCCTCCGGGCTTTTCCCCCGGAAGCGTCCTTTTATTCTTCATTTGGTGTTTTCACAAAATCCGTCCATGCTGCAAAATTAACTGGCGTTGGGCTCTTCGGGCAGCATTTTGGCCCGGCGCACCCGGTGGGTCAGCTTGGGCACTTCGCCCAGCTCCAGCCGGGGCTTTTCGCCGTTTTCAATCACGCCCTTGGTGATGACGCATTTGCGCACATCCTTGCGCCCAGGCAGCTCAAACAGGGTGTCCAGCATGGCGTCTTCGATGATGGCGCGCAGGCCGCGGGCGCCGCTCTTGCGTTCGATGGCCTGCTTGGCAATGGACCGCAGCGCGTCTTCCTCAAATTCCAGCTCCGCCCCGTCCAGCTCCACCAGCTTTTGATACTGCTTCACCAAGGCGTTCCGCGGCTCCTTCAAAATGCGCACCAGCGCATCTTCATCCAGCGCGTCCAAGGTAACATTCACGGGCAGGCGGCCCACAAATTCCGGAATGAGGCCGAACTTCAGCAGGTCTTCCGGCCGCAGCTGACGCAGGATTTCGCCCACGTTCTGCTCCTTCCTGCCCTGCGGGTCGGCCCCAAAGCCCAGGGCCTTTTTGCCGATGCGCTGTTCAATAATCCGGGACAGGCCGTCAAAGGCGCCGCCGCAGATGAACAGGATGTTGGTGGTATCAATTTGCAGGCATTCCTGGTGGGGATGCTTGCGGCCGCCCTGAGGCGGCACATTGGCCAGGGTGCCCTCCAGGATTTTCAGCAGCGCCTGCTGCACGCCTTCGCCGCTCACATCCCTGGTGATGGACACATTTTCGCCCTTCCGGGCGATCTTATCGATTTCGTCAATATAGATGATGCCCCGCTGGGCGGCCTGAATATCGTTGCCCGCCGCTTGAATGAGGCGCAGCAGGATATTTTCCACGTCCTCGCCCACATAGCCCGCTTCTGTCAGGGCGGTGGCGTCCACAATGGCGAAAGGAACGTTCAATATGCGGGCCAGGGACTGGGCCAGATACGTTTTGCCGCAGCCGGTGGGCCCGATCATGAGAATATTGGATTTTTGCAGCTCCACGCCGTCTTTTTTTACCGGCGACTGGATGCGCTTATAATGATTGTATACCGCCACGCAGAGCGTGCGCTTGGCCCGCTCCTGGCCGATGACGTATTCATCCAGCACCTCCTTCATCTCCGAAGGGGTGGGAATTTCGCCCAGGCTGGGCGCGGAGGACATCAGGTCCATATCGTCGGCCACAATCTCCTGGCACAGCGCTATACATTCGTTGCAGATATATGCTCCCGGCCCCGCAATGATGCGGCGTACCTGGTCCTGGGATTTCCCGCAAAAGGAGCAACGCAATTTCCGGGAACTCATATCGTCCTTTGCCATGTTTACCTCTAATTCCTGTTTTAACGGTTCTGTTTACTTTTGCCGGGGCTGATAGATTTCGTCGATGATGCCGTATTCCAGCGCTTCCTGGGCGGACATAAAGTAGTCCCGCTCCACGTCGTGGGCGATCTTTTCCAGGGGCTGGCCGGTCATCTGGGCCATCAGGCCGTTCATTTTATTCTTGGTGCGCAGCAGCCATTCGGCATGAATGGTCACGTCCGTGGCCTGGCCGGAGGCGCCGCCCGACGGCTGGTGAATCATCACTTCGCTGTTGGGCAGGGCGAGGCGCTTTCCCTTTTCCCCGGCCATCAGCAAAAACGCGCCCATGGAGGCCGCCAGACCCACGCACACCGTCCTGACCGGGCATTTGATATAATTCATGGTGTCAAAAATCGCCATGCCCGCGGTAACGGAACCGCCGGGGCTGTTGATGTACAGGTTAATATCCGCGTCCGGATTGTCCGTTTCCAGAAACAGCAATTGCGCCACAACGGCGTTGGCCACCTGGTCGTCAATGGCGCTGCCCAGAAACACCACCCGGTCCTTGAGCAACCGGGAATAAATATCGTAGGACCTTTCTCCGTGCACGGTTTGTTCAACTACATAAGGGATCAAAGACATTGGCTGTCCTCCTTCCGTCCCATTCTGCTTTCAAGGAGTGGAATGGACAGCGGGCCCTTTTCCGGGGCCCACTGCTTCATCCTATCATATGATGACCCGTTCCCGTTTATTCCATGCGTTCCCGCAGGACCGGGCTTATTTTTCTTCCTCGTCGCCGGCAATGCCCGCGGCTTCGGCGGCGTCTTCCACGGCCTTCAGGGTTTCGGCGGCGTCGATGCGTTCCGCTTCGTCCTTTTCTTCCACCTGAGCGCTTTCAACGATCATATCCACCACCTTGCGGATGGCGGCGTTTTCACGCAGATATTCCTTCTGCCGGTCGTTGAGGCCCTTCTTGAATTCTTCCACTTCGCGGCCGCCGCGTTCCGCTTCGTCAGCGATGGCCTTTTCCACTTCTTCTTCGGTGGGCTCCACCTTTTCCGCCTTCACCATGGCTTCCAGCACCAGCTGCATCTTCACGCGGTTCTTGGCCTCGGGCCGGTACATTTCCTTTACCTGATCCTCAGTCTGGCCGGTGTACTTGATGTAATCCTCAAAGCGCAGGCCCTGATACATCATGCGCAGCTTCATTTCCCGCAGCATCATTTCGATTTCATCGTTGATCATGGCTTCGGGAATATCGCAGTCTGCGGCGTCCACCGCCTGCTGCACCAGCTCGTTTTCCAGCTGCACGTCGGCGTTCTTCCGGGCGCGTTCAGTCAGTTCCTTTTCAATGTTCTTTTTGTATTCTTCAAAGGTGTCAAATTCGCTCACGTCGGCGGCGAAATCATCGTCCAGGGCGGGAACGGCCTTGGTCTGGATGCCGTTCACCTTCACATGGAACACGGCGTCCTTGCCCTTGAGCTCTTCGGCGTGATATTCATCGGGGAACTTCACGTTCAGGTCCTTTTCTTCGCCGATGCTCATGCCGATCATCTGCTCTTCAAAGCCGGGGATGAAGTGGCCGGAGCCGATTTCC
>CAMOHY010000156.1 GCA_946615495.1 uncultured Clostridia bacterium | reverse complement strand
GAAAGCATGAAAGGGCCGCGGCCCTTTCATCAACAATCCGCAGGACCGGCTTTGCCGCTTCCTCTGTCAATTTGCGCTATTTACCGTATTTTTTTAAACAGCCGGGCGCTCCAGAATTCCATACCCGTTTCTTCCAGATAAAAGTGCAAAATGGCCTTCCAGTTTTTGGTGGCGGTGCTGAGCATAAGAAAGCTGGCCTCTCCATCCTCCTTCGCCTGCTTTTCCGCCTGGAAGAACAATTCCTTGCCAACGCCCCGGCAGCGATAGGCGGGAACCACGTACAATTCCTCTATTTCAAAGTAGGGCGTATCCGCGGGCATGATGGTGGAAAAGTTCTTGGCCTTTTCCATATGGCCGAAAAGGTAGCCGACGATTGCCCCGTCTTCCTCCGCCAGCCACACCCGATTGCCGGAAATATCCTCCTTTGCGTTTTTCCGGTAGCCGTGGCAGCTGTTTTCCGCCTCCCAGGCGGCGGAAAGCTCTATCAGCGTCTGTATGACAGCGTCATTTAGGGCCGCTTCATAAATCCGCATATCCGCATTCCTCACAGCGCGGCGATTTTTTCTCCGGCCTCGGCCATGATCGCGGCAATTTCATCGGTAAAGCGGTCAAAGTCCGGGTCCTCTTGCTGCAATTCGGGATGGGCCAGAATATAGGCGGCGCTTTCCCGCGCGGCCTGGTCAAAGCGCTTCTGAATCTGATAGGTGGGCACCAGGCGGTGAAGGAGGGAATTGTCAAAAATCACGGTGTTGGATTTATCGCCCAGCAGGGAGCCTTCAAAATCGTACTTGCCGCTGTTCATGAGCAATTCGGTGGGCACATAGCAGGGCTTGTACTGCCCGCCCACAGCCTTGGCCACCGCCTGCATGATCTGGTTCCAGGTGAGCAGCTCTTCCCCGGTGATCTGCACGGCCTGGCCGATGGCGTGCACATTGCCCATCAGGCCCACGAAGGCGGGGGCAAAATCATCGCTGTTCAGCACGGCCCACAGGCTGCTGCCGTCGCCGGGAACCAGCACGGGCTTGCCCTCCATCATCCGCTTCATCACCTGCCAGGGGCCCTTGTCGCCGTGAATGGCCACGGGAATGGAACGGAAATTAAACGTGTGGCTGGGGCGGACGATGGTCATGGGGAAGCCGTTTTCCCGGTATTCCTTCAGCAGCAGTTCCTCGATGGCGATCTTATTCCGGGAATACTCCCAATGGGGGTTGGAAAGGGGCGTGGCTTCGGTGATGACGGGAGAAGAAAGGGGCTTTTGGTAGGCGGACGCGGAGCTGATGAAAATATACTGATCCGTCTTTCCGCGGAACAGGCGAATATCCCGCTCCACCTGCGCCGGATGGAAGGCGATGAATTCGCCCACCACGTCGAAACGCTCGTTTTCAATGGCCTTAGCCACGGCGGCTTCATCGTTGATATCCAATTTCAGCTGCCGGGCCCCCGGCACGTCGTTTGCCCGGTTGCCCCGGTTGAGCAGGGTCAAATCCCACCCCTTCGCAACGAGCAGCCTGGAAATGGAGGTGCTGATGACGCCGGTGCCGCCGATAAACAATGCTTTCATGGTCCATCGCTCCTTTTTTGCCCTGTTTTTTACCATATTATAGCGTAACCGTTCCTTCAAATCAAGGTTCCGCGCGAAATATCAGGCCAGGCTGCCGTTTTTCCGCATTTTTTCCAGAGAGGAAAGCAGGGCCAGCTTGCCGTGGGCGTAGGTGAGCCCGCCCTGGAGATACACCGTAAAGGGCGCGCGCATGGGCGCGTCGGCGGACAGCTCAATCGAGGCGCCGGCCACGAAGGTACCCGCCGCCATGATGACCTGGTCGGTATAGCCGGGCATATCCCAGGGCTCCGGCACGGCGCTGCCGTCGATGGGCGAAGCGGCCTGAATGCCCTGCACAAAGGCGACGAGCCTTTCCGGCGTGCCCATTTCAATGGCCTGAATAATGTCTGCCCTGGGCGCGTCAAAGGCGGGCGTGGTCTTCATGCCCAGCAGTTCAAAAATGCGGGCGGCCAGAATGGAGGTTTTCAGGGCTTGGGTCACGGTATGGGGCGCCATGAACAGGCCCTGATAGAAAGGCTGATAGCTGGCCGCGTAGCTGCCCACCTCCCGGCCCAGGCCAGGCGCGGTCAAGCGGGCCTCAATGCGGACGATGGCCCGGTTCGTGCCCGCCAGGTATGCCCCGGTGGGGGCCAGGCCGCCGCCGGGGTTCTTGATGAGGGAGCCGACGCACACATCCGCGCCAAAGTGGGTGGGCTCCTTTTCACAAATGAATTCGCCGTAGCAGTTATCCACCATGATGAAAACGTCGGGGCGGGCGGCGTGGACGGCCTGGATGACCTCCGCCATTTCCTCCGGCCGCAGGGAGGCGCGCCAGGCGTAGCCCCGGCTGCGCTGAATGAGCACCACCTTAGTTTCCGACCGCAGCGCGTTCAAAACGCCCTGCACGTCTATTTTCGTCTGGTTTTCACACATTTCCACCTGGGAATAGGAAACGCCCATTTCCTTCAGGTTTCCCGGCGCGCTGCCGGAAAGGCCGATCACGGTTTCCATGGTGTCATAGGGGCTGCCGGTGGCGGACAAAAGATGGTCCCCCGGCAGCAAAAGGCCGAACAGGCACAGGCTCAGGGCCGCGGTGCCGCAGGCGACGGAGGGCCGAACGATGGCGGCGTCGCACCCAAACAGCCGGGCAAACACCCTTTCCAGCGCGTCCCGCCCAATATCGTCGTAGCCGTAGCCGGTGGTGGGCGCAAAATGCCGGGTGGCAATATCCTCCGCCTGAAAAGCGTCCAAGACGCGGCGGGTGTTTTTCATTTCCGTTTCTTCCAGCCCCGCGAACAGGGGCAGGCAGTCCCGCTCCGCCTGAGAAACCAAAGCCGTCAAGTCCATGGGAATCATCCTTCCAATGATTGTAATTTTTTATTGCTCCAAATATCTTTCGCAGATCAGGTTGACAAGCGTTTCCATCCCATCACCCACCTGCCAGGGAAGCCACTGGATGCGCTCGTCCCGCTTAAACCAGGTGAGCTGCCGCTTGGCAAAGTGCCGGGTGCGCAGCTTCATCAGGCTCACGGCGTCCTCCAGGCGCGTTTCCCCCGTCAGCACCGGCCACAGTTCCTTGTATCCCAGCCCCTGCATGGATTGGGCGTCGGGGCTGAGTCCCCCTCTTCGCAGCCTTTCCACTTCTTTTAGCAATCCATTGCCGACCATTTCGTCCACCCGTTTATCCACACGGGCATACAGCTCATCCCGCGGCAAATCAAGGGCGTACAATTGAAAATCATACGGCGCGTCCTCCGGCCCCGGCATTTTCTGGCTGGACAGGGGAACGCCGGTTAATTCGTACACCTCCAGGGCGCGCACCACCCGCCGCACGTCGTTGGGGTGCAGCCGGGCGGCGCTGGCCGGGTCCACCTTTTCAAGCAGCGCGTGCAGGGCTTCCCTGCCCTGCGTATCCGCGATGCGATGATACTTTTCCCGGATTTGTTCGTCGCCGCCCACGGCGCCAAAATCCATGGGCACGGACAGGGACTGCAAATACAGCCCCGTGCCCCCCACCAGAATGGGCACAGCCACTTTTTCAATCGTTTCCCGCGCCAGGGCAGCGTATTGGGACACGGAAAAGGCTTGGTCCGGGTCCAAAAAGCTGTGCAGGTGATGGGGCACGCGGGATTGCTCCTCCTTCGTGGGCTTGGCGGTGCCAATATCCATGCCCCGGTAAATCTGCATGGAATCCATGCACAAAATTTCCCCGCCCAGCCGTTCCGCCACCGGCAGGGACAGGGCCGTTTTCCCGCTGGCGGTTGGGCCAACCAAGCCTAATACACGTTTCTTTTTTTTCATCATAACAATTGACGCCAGAGAACAGAGAACAAAGTTCAGAGTTCAGTTTTTTAGTTTCAACATGGAGTCCCGGTGTTTTCAAACGAAATAATCTGTCCTCTAAAAATTGTTTCCTTGTTCAGCTTTGTATTCTCCTGAACCGTTTTTCCAATTCGGTACGAGTAATTTGCACCATCAGAGGCCGGCCATGGGGACAGGTGGGCGTCACCTTCTGCTCGATCACATCCCGGATGAGCTGCTTCACGCTTTCCTCCGGCAGCCTCTCCCCGCCCTTTACGGCATGCTTGCACGCCATTTGAATCACCCGGCTGGTGCGGTCCGCGGGCGTGGCGGAGGGATTGGCAATCAATTCATCCAAGGCGTCCAGCAGGCATTTTTCGGCCTGAGGCTGGCCCAAAATGATGGGCACGCCCCGCAGCTGCACCGTGCCGTCCCCAAAGGGGGACAGATCAAATCCAGCCCGCAGCAGCGTTTCCTGGTTTTCCTCGTAGCAGGCGTATTCGGCGTGGGACAGCTTGATGATCTGGGGCACCAGCATGGCCTGGCTGGCCGGGGCGGATGCGGTCTCCTTCATGAATTTTTCATACAGCAGCCTTTCATGCACCGCGTGCTGATCGGACAAAATGAGCAAATCGCCATATTCCATGATGATATAGGTATTGAACGCCACGCCCAGCACCCGGATGGGCTTTTCCTGAAACGCTTCTTCCACCAGCGCCGCTTCCATTTGGGCCGCTTCCTGCGGCGTTTCCTTTGGGGCCGCTTCCGGGCTTTCTGGCATGGGCTTGGCTTCCTGAGGCTGCGGCTGGGGCCGCGGCGGCAAGAGAGAGGCGCCGGAATCCCGGAGCACGGTTTCCCTCCGCTCATCGGGCGGCGGCGGGGCAAAGCGCCTTTCCTGCGCAGGCGGCGGCGGGGCGAAGGTGGGCAGGGCGCCATCCTCCGTAAAAGCGCTCAGCCGGCTGTCCGGGCGCTTGAGAGGCGCGGGAGCGTCCTCCGGGGGCTTTACCGGTTCGCTCACCTGGATTTTGGCCGGGGCAGGCGCGGGTGCCGCAGCCTGCGGGGCCAAATACAGGGGCGGAATGGGCGGCGCTTCGTTGGTTTTTTCCAAGGCCTCATACACGATGGTTTCCACCGCCTGGCGCACCGCCGCTTCATTCTGGAAGCGCACCTCCCATTTGTTGGGATGCACGTTCACATCGGCGTTTTCATAGGGCATGGTCAAGTGCAGCACGCACATAGGGAACCGGCCAATGGTGACGCGCTGGCGGCAGGCGTTTTCCACGGCCAGGGAAAGCAGCGGGCTTTTCATGGCGCGCCCATTCAGGAAAAAGTGCTCGTGGGCCCGGTTGCCCCGCGCCGCGTCGCCAACGCCCACAAAGCCGGACAGGGAAACGCCGTTCATGGTCCCCTCGATTTTCGTCAGCAGCTTTAAGGTGTCTGTGCCGTAAACGCTGAGAACGGCGCTGTCCAGCTTCCCGTCCCCGGCGGAAAAATACACCAATTTGCCGTCCGCCATAAAGCGGAAGGACACGGCGGGGTGGGAGAGGATCAGCCGGGCCATGAGCTCTGACACGGCGGCGGTTTCGGCGGCGGGCTTTTTGAGGAATTTGCGCCGCACCGGCGCGTTGTAAAACAGCTCCTTCACCGTAAAGGTGGTGCCCTCCGGGCAGGCGGAATCCTGAATATCCACGATTTCGCCGCCCTCGTTGCGCACCATCACGCCCATTTCCTGGCCCCGCGCCCTGGTTTGGCACGTCACCTTGGAAACCGCGGCGATGCTGGCCAGCGCCTCTCCCCTGAACCCCAGGGACTGGACGCCGTATAAATCCTCGGCGGTCCTGATTTTGCTGGTGGCGTGGCGGGCGAAG
>CAMOHY010000155.1 GCA_946615495.1 uncultured Clostridia bacterium | reverse complement strand
GTCAACCAATGCTGCGTTTGTGCGATTTTTACAGAATGTGAGACAGCGCCTTCCCCCAGTATACATTTTCCCTAAGCGATTGCCCTGCCGGCCCCTGGACGCGTATTGCCAGTTTTTTATGGATTTGCTATAATACAAGGCAAATTCCGGCAAAGGAGGAAACGCGCATGAGCCTGTACGCCATCGGCGATTTGCACCTGCATTTCGGCTGCCCGCTCAAGGCGCGGGGGCAGATGGGCCAAGCCTGGCGGGACCATGAGCGCATTTTCCGGGAAAACTGCCTGCGTCTCGTCCGCCCGGAGGATACCTTGGTGCTGGTCGGGGACCACAGCTGGGGCAGGAATATGGACGAATGCGCGCCGGATTTCGATTATATCCAGCGTTTGCCGGGAAGAAAAATCCTGCTCCGGGGCAACCACGATATGTTCTGGGACGCGAAAAAGACCGCCCGGCTGAACGAGCAGTTTTCCGGCAAACTATGCTTTTTGCAGAATAATTATTACGCTTACGGCGATTATGCCCTGGTGGGCACCAAGGGCTTTACCTTTGAAGGGCCCTTTTATCTGGACGGCAAAGGCCGCATAACCGGCTGGGACGAAGAAGCCCAGGCCCACGCGGAAAAAATCGCGGCCAGGGAATTGGAGCGCCTGCGCGCCTCCTTTGAAGCGGCCAGGGCGGATGGCTTCAGGCAGTTCATCATGTTCCTGCATTATCCGCCCACCAATATTCTGGAGCGGGACAGCGGCTTCACCCGCATGGCGGAGGAATACGGCGCCCGGCAGGTGATTTACGCCCACTGCCATGGGCCCCAGCGCTTCTTTGACAGCATCCAGGGCGCCTACAACGGCGTTCGCTACAGCCTGGTTTCCGGCGATTTCCGGCGCTGGATGCCCCTGAAGGCGCTGGATTAAATTCAGGAGGATTTATGGAAGAATTGATAATCCGGGGCGGAACGGTGTACGACGGCACCGGCGCGCCGGGGAAAAAGGCCGATGTGGCAGTGCGCGGCGGCCGCGTTTCCGCC
The DNA here is from genome assembly GCA_946615495.1 of uncultured Clostridia bacterium. Taxonomy (GTDB): domain Bacteria; phylum Bacillota; class Clostridia; order Christensenellales; family Aristaeellaceae; genus RUG563. The sequence goes on along the minus strand of CAMOHY010000155.1, from coordinate 4,720 downwards.
GTGGGCGACTTACAATACCTGAACGCGGACCGGGTGCTGGACGCCTCCGGCCTGGCCGTGGCACCCGGCTTTATCGACGCCCACGCCCATTCGGACACCTCCTTTTTGCGGGACAGCAGCTACGCCTCCAAGCTGTACCAGGGCATTACCACGGAAATATCCGGCAACTGCGGCTCCAGCCCCTTTCCTGGCCCAGCAAAAGGCGGGGAAGAAGAAAACGGGTGGCAGTGCCGCTCCTTTGACGGCTTCGTTGAGCGCTTCCAGCGGGAAAACCAGGCCATGGCGGTGAACCAGGCCATGCTGGTGGGCCACGGAGATTTGCGTGCCGCCGTGATCGGCATGGAGGACAGGCCGCCCACGCCGCAGGAGCTGGATACCATGTGCTCCCTGCTCCGGCGCGATCTGCGCGCGGGGGCCTGGGGCCTGTCGCTGGGCCTGGAATACGCGCCGGGTTTTTTCGCCCAAAAAGAGGAGCTGACGGCCCTGGGCCGCGTGGTCAAGGAGTTTGACGGCCTGCTGCCCGCCCACATGCGCAGCGAAGGCCTGGCCATTGACGAGGCCATAGAAGAATTGCTGGACATTGGCCGGGCCACCGGCGCGCGGGTGCACGCCTCCCACCTGAAGCTGGATCATTTCCGGGTCCATGGCCGGGCGGAGCAGGTGTGGGCGCGCCTGGAGCGGGCCCGGCGGGAGGGCGTTTCGGTAAGCGCCGATCTGTACCCCTACACCGCCTCCTGCACCACCCTGTCCATCCGCTGCCCCTCCTGGAGCCTGGACGGCGGCAGCGAAGCGCTGCTGCGTTTCCTGCAAGGACCCCGGCGGCAGGAGATTGTGGAGGGGATCCGCAAGCACTACTTTAACGCCCAGCGGGCGGAAACCTGCCTGTTCAGCGACGACGGCGGCCTTTGGCCGGAGATCATTGGCAAAAACCTGCGGCAAGTGGCGGAAGATATGCTGCACACAGCGGATTACGCCCAGGCCGCGGCGGATATCCTGCTGCGCACCCAGGGACGGGCCTGGTGCATCTTCTTTGTGATGAGCCCGGAGGACATGCTTTTCTTCCTTTCCCAAAATACCGCCATCGGCTCAGACGCCCGCGCCCTGCCGGGCGACCCCGCCAAGGTGGCCCAGAAGCCCCATCCCCGCGCTTACGGCGCCATGCCGGAATTTTTCCGTTTGGCGCGGGAACAGAGCCTTTGCTCCCTGGAGGAGGCGGTGCGCCGGGTAACGGCGCTGCCCGCCGCCATGCTCCGCATTCCGGACCGGGGATACCTGCGCCCCGGCATGGCGGCGGATATTACGGTTTTTGACCCCCAGGCCTTTTCTCCCCGCGCCACCTACGCCCGGCCCATCCAGCTTGCCCAGGGCGTGCGCCATGTGCTGGTGAACGGCGGCGTCGCCCTGCAAAACGGCGGGCAGACCGCCCTTCGCGCCGGTCAATTCCTGCGCAAAACCCCGATGCGGACTCAAAAAACCTAAAATTGGAAAAACAATAAAGGAGCGGCTTTCGCCGCTCCCCCAGACTGTCGACAAACTCCGGGAAAGTATGAAGGGGGCCGCAGCCCCTTCATCAAGAATCCGCAGAACCGGCTTTGCCGGTTCGAGGAGCAACAGAATGTTGCTTCCGCTATCAATTTGCGGCCGTAAAATGAGCATTTCCAGGCTGAATTGCCTGGAAATGCCATTTTACAGCAAATTGATGTTCCCATCGAAAGACTGCTCGCAGGCTTTCGATGGTAGAGCATCGACATTGTCGATGCTCTGAAAAGGAGCGGCTTTCGCCGCTCCTCTATTTGTTTAATTGTGAACGTTGTGAACGAAATTATTCGACTTCGCCCAGGGCGCGCTGATGAATCTGGGTCAGTTCTTCCAGGCCATAGGCGTCCAGCTGCTTGCAATAATCGTCCCATTCGGCGTTCACATCGGCTTCGCCGGATACCCACTGGGCGATCTTGCTCTTCACATAGGTGTTGATGTCGGTGGCCAGGATGGAGGCGCGGTTGGTGTCGTCTTCACTGGTGGACCACACGGCGGGGAAGTGTTCATTCAGATACGGGCCATAGAGCTCGTCGCCGATATCGTTGAAGGACTTTTCAACCTCGGTCTTGCCGGCGCCCAGCACCACGTCGTCATGATAGTAACGGGGCATGGACTGGGTGAAGATGTTGGCCCAGCCGTACTTTTCGTTGCGTTCGTCGGTGAAGTTGCTGGTGTCAAGCTCGCGATAGAGGTGTTCGCCCAGCTTTTCGATCTTGATGCCGAAGGGGCCGGAAACGGACTGACGGCTGTTGTCGTTGGTGAACAGGTTGTCGAACCAGCGGATGATGATGGCGGCTTTCTCTTCGTCGCACTTATCCGTGATGACGGCCTGGGTACGGAACAGGGTCACGCCGTAGGAGTTGCGGTGATAGATGGGATGGTCGCAGCCCTTCAGCACAGGCAGGTAGGTGAAGGCGTTCTGGCCGTACTTGGCGTATTCGTCGGTGCCCTTTTCATAATCAGAGTAATAGTCGCCGGGGCCGTAGGCGATGGATACGCCGTACAGGTCCTGCTTGCCCTTGGCCTTCCAGGTTTCCAGGTCCTGGGTGAAAATTTCGGGGTCGATCAGGCCTTCGGCATACAGATCAGCGAAGAATTCGATGAACTGCTTGTATTCGGGCTTGTTGGCGTTGAACTGGATTTTGCCATCCACCAGGGCGAAGTAAGGATAGTCGCTGTTGCCGCTGTTGGCGTCCACGCCCCACCAGCCGGCCAGCATACCCAGGGACAGGTTGTTGGGGTCGCCGGAGAAGGGGATTTCATCGTTGGGGTCGCCGTTGCCGTTGGCGTCGTTATCCCGGAAGGCGATCAGAACAGCCTTCAGTTCTTCGGGGGTGGTGGGCATTTCCAGGCCCAGCCGCTCCAGCCACACCTGGTTGATGTAGGGCTTGAAGGTGGCTTCCGGTTCGCCGACCACGTAGGGGATGGAATAGATGTGGCCATCCGGCAGCGTCATGGATTCACGGACGCCGGGGATATTCAGCACTTCTTCAATGTTGGGCGCGTACTTGGCAATCAGGTCCTCCAGGGGGAGGAAGGTCTGGTCGCCCATGCCCAGGTCGATCAGGTCCTTGGTGCCCAGCAGCCAGCCCGCGATCACGTCGGCATAGTCGCCGGTGTTCAGGGCGATGCCCAGCTTTTCAACCTGCAGCGCGTAGGGGGCCAGGTTCAGTTCCACATGCACGTTGGTCTGTTCTTCCAGAATGTTGTAGATCAACTTGTCCTCGGCATAGCCGCTGTCATCGATCATCATGGAGAACGTGTAGGGTTCGTCGGTGATGGGCAGGTTCTTTTCGTGGAATTCCGCCAGCGCGGGAACGCAGGTGAAAATCAACAGAGCCGCCAAAACGAGTGCCAGTTTCTTCATACGGGTTCCTCCTTGAATATTTTTTAGGGCGTCCGCCCTTAAGGAACGAGGGGATGAGGCGTCCTTTATCCTTTCACGGAACCGATCATGACGCCTTTGACGAAGTGCTTTTGCACGAAGGGATAAATCACCAGCACGGGAATGGAGGAAATGATGATGAGGGAATACTTCATCATTTCTTTCAAGGCTTCCAGGCGTTCTTTTTCCGCCAGTTCTTCCTCCGTCATCACGGTTTTGGACATGTTCACGCTGTTTTGCAGCAGGATGTTTCGCAGCTCCAGCTGGAGGGGGAATTTATTGCGGTCGGTGATATAAATCAGGGCGCTGAAATAGCTGTTCCAATGGCCCACGCCGTAGTACAGGAACAGGATGGCCGTGATGGCGCCGGACAGGGGCAGCACGATATGAAGGAAGAACTTGGTGTTGCCGCAGCCGTCCAGCTTGGCGGCCTCCATCAGCTCGCCGGGAATGTTGGTGGTAAAGAACGTGCGGCCCACGATCATATTGTACACGCCCAGGGCCCCCGGCAGAATCAGCGCCCACATGGTGTTGAGCAATCCGGTATCGCGGACCACCAGGTACGTGGGCATCATGCCGCCGCCGACGAACATGGTAACGATGTAAAACAGGGTGATGGGCTTATTCAGCGGGAAATCCTTCCGGCTCAGGGCGTAGGAGGTGGGAAGCGTTACCCCCAGGTTTACGGCCACGCCCACCGCGGTGTACAGCAGGGAATTGAGGAAGCCCCGCACCACCGCCTGGTTTTTGAACACCTCTTTATAGCCGTCCAGGGTAAAGCCGATGGGAAAAAGCACCACCTTGCCGCCGGCCACGGCCACGGGGTCGGAGAAGGAGGAAATGACCACGAAATACAGCGGATACGCCACCAACAGGAAGATGATGGTAAGGATGATGAAGATCACGGTATCGTACACCACGTCGGCCCGTGTGCGTTTTAAATGCTTTGCGCCTTCCATGTTCCTTCCTCCCTTCTTACCACAGGCTGTTGCCGCTCATTTTGCCGGTGATATAGTTCACGGTGATGAGCAGGATGGAGTTGACCACGGAATTGAACAGGTCAATGGCCGTGGAGAAGGATACGTCGCGGTTGATGATACCGACCTTGTACACGTAAGTGGAAATGATTTCCGATACGCCGATGTTCAGGTCGTTCTGCAAAGCGTAAGCCTTTTCAAAGCCGATGGACAGGATGCTGCCGCAGTTGAGAATCAGCAGCATCGTCATGGTGGGGGCCAGGAAGGGCAAATCGATATGCAGCACGCGCTGGAACTTGGTGGCGCCGTCCACAATGGC
>CAMOHY010000154.1 GCA_946615495.1 uncultured Clostridia bacterium | reverse complement strand
ACCGCCGCCCCTTTCGGAGCGGCGGCAGGAATTCTTGCTTTGCTATTAGCCCTTGGTGTCGTCCACAACGCGCAGGGTAACGGTCAGGTCCACATAGCTGCCGTTGCCAAGGTTGGTGGTATCCAGGGTTTCCTGGCCGATTTGGGCGGCCAGCGCGTCATCGCGGTACACCTTAATGGAAATCGCATCGCCTTCCTTGTATTCGGCCAGCTTATCGGTCAGGCCGCTGCGGGTGGAAAGCACGGTGCCGTCCACTTCCACAATGATGTCGCCGGGCAGGATGCCGCCTTCTTCAGCGGGGCTCATCTGGTCCACCTTGGTAATCAGAGCGCCGGTGGGCAGGCCATACTGAGAAGCGCCGCTGATGAAGGTGTAGGTGACGCCCAGCCGGGGCTTGCCGTACAGGGGAGAACTATTGGCAGTGCCATTGTCCTGCGCGGCAGGCTGACGGCTTTCGCCGTTGTAATCCCGCAGCACTTCGCCGATGAGGGGCTTGGCTACGTTGATGGGGATGCACAGGCCGATGTTATCCACGTCGCGGCCAGAGGAGAACATGCTCATGCTGCCGGTGGAATTGGCGTAGCGGGCGGGAATGCCCTGAAGCTGGCCCAGAATATTGAACATGCCGCCGCCGGAGTTGCCGGAGTTAATGGCAGCGTCGGTCTGAATCATGGTATTGGTCACGGTGGTCATACGGCCATAGCGGTCCATGCTGCGGTCAGTCACTTCACGGTTCAGGCCGGAGATTGCGCCGATGGTAACAGAACGGGAATATTTTTCGCCGATGGGGTTGCCGATGACGATGGCCCATTCGCCCACCTGCAAAGCATCGCTGTCGCCCAGGGTAACGGCGGGGATATCCAGGCCGGCCACTTCCAGCACGGCGATATCCAAATTGGCGTCATAGCCCACCACCTCAGCTTCATGCTCTTCGTCATCCAAGGCGGTGGTAACGGTAACGCGGGTAGCGCCTTCCACCACGTGGTAGTTGGTCAGCACATGGCCGTAATTGGTAATCACCACGCCGGAGCCGGTGCCCTGCAGGCTTTCCCTGGTTTCAGGCTGGCCGTAGCCATAGCCAAAGCCGTAGCCATAGTAAGAAGTGGAAGTGGCGTAATTGTTCACGCCCACCACGCTGTTGCGCACCTGGTTCACCACGTCGATGAAGGGGCTGGTGATCTGGCTGGCATCGGTGGAGGTGTTCACGATCTTATCGATCTCCTCCTCCGGGATGGTGTTGGTGGCCGCGCCCGCGGTCATGATGGTGGTGCCGATCATCACCATGGCCAGCACAACGGCCAGGATGCCGAAATACAATGAAGAATGCTTTCTCATAATGGTCCTTCCTTTCAAGCGGATGTTGCCATCCGTAAAATTCTTTCCTCCCTTTCGGGTACGAGATCATTGTAATCGGCAATTTTTACAAGAATTTGAACACTTTTTGAACAATGCAAGGAAAAATACGTCGAAATATGCAAACTTAGTTTTTGCGGATCACGCATCGATTATCCAAGCGTTTTTTTGCAAAAATGCCATTTCAGCACCGTGCGTATTCCCAGTTTGGCGTACCAAGGGCCCACGCCGGTATAATGGATAAAACAGGTGTCGCAGCCCTGCGCTTTTAGCTCCTCGCAGGCCAGAGCCACCATTTTAAGCCCGATGCCCCGCCGGCGGAAGGCGGGCACGGTGCCCACGCAGCCCGGCGCGCCCACCTTGTTTTCCCCGGTGGAAAGCAGGCAGTTTTCCCACACCTCGGCGTTGCAGAAGCTGGCAATTTCGCCGTTTACGGTGGCGCAGAAGACGGGGCTGTCCGCCCCGAAATACTGCACCCATTCCTCATCCACCGCCGCCACGGCCCGGTGCAGTGCATCCAAATCCCCGCGGTACCAGCCAAATTCCACGTTTTCCGGCGCCGGCAGGGAAAAATCCGCCGCGGAAAAGCGGCGAAGATCGCCCCGCATTTCTTCGTAAGCTTTGCCCAGGACATAGCCCCGCTTTGCAAAGAAGGCCGCCGCCTGGTCGGGAGCGCCTTGAATCAAACGGGAATCCGTGCCGCCGACGGTGATTTCTTGGCCGCCGTTTTCCTGAATCATCTTTTCTGCCCGGCGCAGCAGTTCGCCGCCAATGCCCCGGCCCTGACAATCGGGCTTAACGCACAGCAGCCGCAGCCGGTCGCCCTTTAGGAGGGCGTAGCCCAGCAAATTTCCCGCCTCCCAATGCTCCAGCGCCTGGCAGTTCTTCCTATCCGCCATTTTCTCAAAAGCGGCAGGCGACGTGCCCAAACCGGGAAAGCAAGCGGTAAAAATCTCATCATAGGTCATGGTTCTTCCATCCTTTCCTGTCAAACGCCCGTTAAATCAAAGGGCGGAGTGTAGGCGGCGTCGGCGCTTTCTTTTTCCTGGGTGTAGCCGGAAAGGCCCAAGACCTCAAAATGGCTGAGCACCCGCTCGTATTCCGCGTCGGTGATTCGCCGGTCCAGCCCGGAAATGCCGCAATGGGCCGAGGGCGTGTACTGGCGCATCAGGGATACGGGCGTGCCCTTGGGCAAGCTTTCGGCGATGAAATCCAGCGCCTTGCAGCTGTCCAAAGTGCAGCCGGGCAAAATGAGATGGCGCACGATGACGCCTTTTTGCAGCATGCCATCTTCGTCATACACGGCGCTTCCCGTCTGGCGGCACATTTCCCGGATGGCCGCGGAGGCTGCTTCAAAATAATCCGGCGCGCCGGCGCACAGCCTGCTCAGGCGGGGCGATACGTGCTTTAGGTCCGGCAGATAAATATCCACCGCGCCCTCCAGCCTTTTCAGCGTTTCCAGCGTTTCGTACCCGCCCGTGTTCCACACGATGGGAACGGCGGGCGCGTATATTTCCAGCGCGTCCAGAACGGCATAGGTAAAGGGAGTGGCCGTTACCAGGTTAATATTGTGGGCTCCCTGGTCCTCCAGCATTTTGAAAATGTCCGCAAGGCGCTGTACCGTTATTTCCTTTCCCTGGCCCAAGTGGCTGATTTCATAATTCTGGCAAAAGGCGCAGCGCAGCGTGCAGCCGGAAAAAAACACCGTGCCGCTGCCCCGCGTGCCGGAAATGCAGGGCTCCTCCCAAAAATGCAGCGCCGCGCGGGCCACCCTGGGCCTTTCCCCCATGCCGCAAAACCCCGTTTTTACGCTGCGATCGACCCCGCACCGGCGGGGACATAGCGTGCATTCAGCCATTCTTTTTCCCCTGTTTCATAAATTTTTCCGCGTTGTATTTTCTTCCTTGCATTCCAAAATCCTCCTCAGGCACGCCTACGTCGCACAGCAGCAAGCTTTCCCCGCCGGTTTCCTTCAGAATCCGTCCGTTTTGATTAATCCATGCTGTTGGCGCGGCGGAATACCGAGACAGAGAATTGACGGATATTATCTGCATCACATTTTCCGCGCACCGGGTGCGCAGATGACCGGCAATGATTTGCCGCCGCTCCGGGTCCGGCGTTTGGGTGGTATCGGAAAAAGGCATGATGCACAAGGGAACATTTTCCCGGAAAAAAGGCCGGAACAATTCTGGAAACCGCACGTCGAAGCATATCCGAACGCCGATTTTCATGCCGTCCAATTCAAATACTCCGCCCCCATCGCCCGGAACAAAATTTTCAGCGTCCCATCCCCACAAGGCCTGCTTATCATACCGGCAGATTTGCTTTCCGTTTTCATCAAACGCCAAAGTGGAATTATACCGCTTTCCGCCGTCATACAGCACCGTGCCGGCCAACACGCAAAGGCCGTATTCCCGCGCCAAATCCGTCACAGTCCGGATACCGGCGGATACTTTTTCTTCCGTAATGTTCTCTATTTCCGCTTCAACTGGCGGATAGCCTGTCAGCGCGCATTCGTGAAAACAGACGAGCCGCGCCCCCGCCTCGGCTGCCGCTTGGACGCCCGTGCGGATATGGCGCAGGTTCTCTCGCATATCGCCGCTGCTGGCAAAGGGGTAACAGGCAATTCTCACGAAACATTTTCCTTTCGTTACCGCAGCTTTTTGGATAGATACAGCACCAGATCGTCGTCATTGGTATAGATGGTGTCGTAGGGCGTGCAGGGCTTGTCCCTATACCACACGCCGGAGCCGTCCGGGATGTAGCCGCGCTTTACATACATCCGCTGGGCGCTGCCATAGCCGTTGTGCAAGCCCACGCCCAAATATACGGTGTCCGCGTATCCCGCGGCAATCTTTTCCGCCGCGTCCATGAGCTTGCCGCCGATTCCCCGGCGCTGGTATTTTTGCAGCACACCGAAATCCACAATTTCGGGCAGGCTCTGGTTGGCGAAGGGCCCCTCCAGACCGGGATGATAGACATTTACATAGCCCGCTTGCTTTCCCATATACTCCGCCACCAGGGAAACGCATTTTCCTGCCGCCCGGTCCTTCAGGTGGTCTTCATATTTCTCCACGGAGGCATGCCAGCCTTGCGCAATTTCCTCATCGGTAATGATCTGCGCGTCGGCGGGAGCCATATCCCGAATCAATACATTTTCATCTTGAAAGTAAATCATTCAAAAACCTCTCATATTGTGACAATTGAAAAAAAGAAAAGCTGTTTTCCACGATGGCTTTTTCGGAAAGGGGGTGCGGGGGAAAACCGCTTTTTGGCCTGCAAAAAGCGGTTTTCCCCCGCTTCATCGTTCCCCCATCAATGCTCCGGCTTGCGCATGCGTTCCCGGCGGCGGCGGGAGGGCTGGTGCTTGTCCATAGGCGTGTCGCCGCGAATGGCGAAGAGCTGGTCGCGCAGCTTGGCGGCTTTTTCAAAGTCCAGGGCGGAGGCGGCGGTCAGCATCTGGTCCTCCAATTGCTTAATCCATTCGGCCTTTTCGTCATCGGCCATGGAATCGGTAATTTCCTCGCTGGTTTGGTCGGTAATTTCCAGCAGGGCGCGCACAGCGGTTTTGACCGATTCGGGGGTGATGCCGTTCTGCCGGTTATATTCCTCCTGAATGGCCCGGCGGCGGTTGGTTTCGCCAATGGCGGCCATCATGGACTCCGTGGGCGAATCGGCGTACATAATCACCCGGCCCTCCACGTTGCGGGCGGCGCGGCCGATGGTCTGGATAAGGGAGGTTTCGGAGCGGAGGAAGCCCTCCTTGTCCGCGTCCAGAATGGCCACCAGGGCCACCTCCGGCAGGTCCAGCCCTTCGCGCAGCAGATTAATGCCCACCAGCACGTCGTATTCGCCCATGCGCAGTTCTCTTATCAGCTTGGTGCGCTCCAGGGTGACGATATCGGAATGCAGGTACCGCACGCGGATGCCCAATTCGTCCAGGTAGTCGGTCAGGCGCTCCGCCATTTTCTTGGTCAGCGTCGTCACCAGCACGCGCTCGTTTTTCTCCACCACCTTGTGAATTTCCCCCACCAAATCGTCCACCTGGCCGGTGGCGGGGCGCACGATGATTTTGGGGTCCAGCAGGCCGGTAGGACGGATGATCTGCTCCACGATCTGGCTGGCCCGCTCCCGCTCATAAGGCGCGGGGGTGGCGGACACGTAGATCACCTGCTTTACCCGCGCGTCAAATTCCTCGTAGGTCAGCGGCCGGTTGTCAAAGGCGGAGGGCAGGCGGAAGCCGTATTCCACCAGCATGTTTTTCCTGGCCCGGTCCCCGGCGTACATGGCGCGGATTTGGGGCACCGTCACGTGGCTTTCATCAATCATCACCAGGAAGCCCTTGGGGAAATAATCCAACAGGGAAAAAGGCGGATCGCCCGGATTGCGGCCGTCAAAATACCGGCTGTAATTTTCGATGCCGCTGCAAAAGCCAATTT
>CAMOHY010000153.1 GCA_946615495.1 uncultured Clostridia bacterium | reverse complement strand
TAGGTCAGGGTGCAGCCGGCGCCGAAGAAGAACGCGGTCTGGTACCAGCCGGAGTTGATTTCAAAGTAGAAATTCTTGCCAGCCTTTTCGCAGTCGGCCAGAATGCCTTCCAGGGTGGAAGGATCGGATACCACGGACTTGTCATAGTACAGGAAGTAGCCGTTGTCGCTGGTCATGGGATAGGCGTACATGGTTTCGCCCAGGGTGACGGCGGCCACGGCGCCCGCGTCGTTATTGGCCTTCACGGCGTCCATGTATTCGGGGTTCACGTCCATCAAGGCGTCCGCGGCAACCATGCGGGCCAGCTGGTCCTGCGCGAAGCCGAAAATGTCGGCAGCGGCTTCCACGTCGGTGATGACGTTGTTGGCGGCGTCGCCTTCGCCCACGGGCTCAACGATAACGTTGATGTTGGCGTACTGGGGATTGGCAGCCTTGAAGGCTTCCACCTGTTCCTTGGTGAAATCCACGGTAGCTTCAGCCACCCAGATTTTGATATCGCCGCTGTAGCCTTCTTCCGCAGATGCGAAAGACGCCATGGACAGCAGCATGGCCAGAGCCATTACCAGAGCAAGAACCTTTTTCATAATGAGTTCCTCCTTTTTATTCTCACAGGGCTTTGGCCCTGCTGAGTGCGTTTATAGAACCGATTCCCGCATTTCCACCTGGGCCTCCACCGTTACGTGGCGGGCGGGAGAATGGTTTTTCATCATATCGGAAAGCACCTGCACGCTTTGCCGGGCAATTTCCTTTACCGGCTGCACGATGGTGGAAAGCCGGGGCGTGGTATACCGGCCAATCTCGATGCCGTCAACGCCCATTACGCTTACATCCTCAGGCACGCGCATATTCAGGTCGCACAGCGCGCGCATCACGCCCAGGGCGGCGGTGTCGCTCATGCAGAAGGCGGCGGTGGTATCCGGCCTGCGCTGGAAGTAATTCAAAGCCGCGCTGTAGGCATCCTGAAGGGTAAAGCGGGTGAGCACATAGCGGTCCTCTTCAAAAGGAACGCCCGCATTCAGGAAGGCGTCCTGCACGCCCAGCGCCCGCAGGGCCAGGCTGTCCTGCCCGGACCGGCTGCCGCCGAATACGGCAATATGCTCGTGGCCCCGCCGGAGCAGCTCGCCCACGGCGGCGCAGGCCATTTTCCTGTCGTCCATGGAAACAGAGGCCGCCCGCTCCATGGGCGTGTTCAGGGTGGACACTGTGGCAAACACCATAGGCAGGTTCACATCGGCAAGCACTTCGCACCGGCTGTCGATGCGGCTGCCCACAAAAATGAGCCCAGCCACCCGCCGGCGGTGCAGCAGATTCAGCGCGCAAAGGAATTCGTCGTCCTGTTCGTCAATATATTCGGGCACCAGGGCGGCCTTGCCCGCCGGGTCGCACAGCAGCATTTCCTCGGCCAGCGCAGCCAGGAAGGGATTGTTCCTGCCCCGGATGATAACGGCAATAATCGCCTGGTCGGCCTGCTTGAGCCCCCGCGCGTTGGCGTTGCCCACGAAGTGGCACTCCGCCATCACCTTGCGCACCTTTGCCTGGGTCTCCTTGCTCACATCGGGACGGCCGTTCAGCACGCGGGAAACCGTGGTCACGCTCACGCCCGCTTGCTGGGCGATATCCCGGATGGTATAGATTTTCATTTCTTCCTCCGTGGGATGCTGTTTATTGCGTCAGGAATAATCCGCGTGCAGCCTTCGCACCTCTTTGGTAACGTTATCGGAAACGTTTTCAACGGAATCTATGATACTACCGTTTTTCGCCCGCGTCAAGAGGATATATAGAAAAATCTGAAAAAATTCTATCAAAACAGACATGAAAAACGGCATGATTTCTCTTTCCTGCTAAAAATGCTCAAATTGTCAAGACAGGAAGGACGCGCCATGCTATAATGTGCATGAATCACGTGATGGAGCTATCTGCAAGGAAAGGAGGAGGAGGAGCGTGGATAAATTTTTTATCCTGTCCGACGCGCTGGAATACATAGAGGCGCATTTAAAGGAAGAAATGAGCCAGCAGGACATCGCGGAGGCGTGCTTTTGCTCCCTGTCCACACTGCAAAAGCTGTTCAGCTACACCTTCCATATCGGCGTTGCCGATTACATATCCAGGCGCCGGCTCACCTGCTGCGCCCGTGAATTGATTCAAAGCAGCCGCAGCGTGCTGGACATCGCTATGGATTGGGGCTACAGCTCTCCGGAGGTGTTTACCCGCGCCTTTTCCCGCCTGTGGGGCCAATCCCCCGCCGCCTTCCGGAAAAGCAGGCGTTTTTCCGGCCTCTTTCCCAAATTTGAATTAAACGAGAATCAGTCAGGAGGAAGCAGTATGATGGAAATCCACCGCAAATACGTGATCGAAGAACTGTACGATTATTTAAACAGCCACCGGAACGCTTACATGATCGCCTTTGACATCAAAGGCCTGATGCCCATCAATGATATTTCCCGCAAGGCGGGCGATATCGCCATCCGCGCCTCCCTTCAGCGCATTGAGGAAGCGGCGGAGGAGGATATGCTGCTGCTTCGCATCGGCGGGGATGAATTCCTGCTGGCCACCGGCAGCGATGATCCCGCCGTGGCCGACCGGGTGATTGGCAAAGTGCTTGGCCGGAACGGCGAAGCCGTTTCCTGGGAGGGCAAAGCGATTCCGCTTTCCCTTTACGCCGTCAAGTTCCTGCCCAAGGACCGGACGGTTCGCTACGGCGAGCTGTTTTCCGAAATCGCCCAGGCGCTGGAGGAAGTAAAAAAATAAGCTTTTCATTATGCGGCCTGCCGGGATTAGACGATCCTGGCAGGCTTTATTTCTTTTTTGCAAATCGCTTCTTTTTGTGTTATAATGTATGATACGGTTTTTGTAAAGACGCAAAACCGGCGTGAACAAATTGGAACGAGGTGCTATATGGCGCAAAAGTATGACGCGGGCAGCATCAAAGTCCTGGAGGGGCTGGACGCGGTGCGCATGCGGCCCGGCATGTATATCGGCTCCACCGGCAGCCGGGGCCTGCATCATTTGTTATGGGAAATTGTGGATAACGCCATCGACGAAGCCATGGGCGGCTTTGCCACAGAAGTGGCCGTGACGCTGCATAAGGATGGCTCCGCCTCCGTGTGGGACAATGGCCGGGGCATGCCGGTGGACAACCATCCGGAACTCGGCATTCCGGGCGTACAGGTGATTTTTACCCGCCTCCACGCGGGCGGCAAATTCGGCAATGAGAATTACGCCTATTCCGGCGGGCTGCACGGCGTTGGCGCCAGCGTGGTGAACGCGCTTTCCAAATGGCTCACGGTGGATATTTTCCGGGATTGGAGCCATTATACCCAACGGTACGAAAGCTACTACGACAATAAACAGAAAAAAATCATGGCGGGCCACCCCGTCACCCCCCTGGAAAAAATGGGCAACACCCGCAAGCGCGGCAGTCTGATTCGTTTTCTGCCGGACGATACCATTTTTGAGGAAACGGTTTTCAACGGCGACACCGTGCGCCGCCGGCTTCGGGAATTGGCGTATTTAAACAAAGGGTTAAAAATATCCTTTACCGACGAGCGCACCAAGGAAGAGGGCAAGGCCGAGGCGGAGTACTGCTTCGCGGGCGGCATCGTGGACTATGTAAAGTTTCTCAACCGGGACAAAACGCCCCTGCACGAAGAGCCCATCTATTTTGAAGGCAAGCGGGACGATGTGCTCTGCTCCGCCGCCATTCAGTATACGGACGGCTACACCGAATCGGTTTTTTCCTATGTAAATAATATTCCCACCGGCGAAGGCGGCACCCATGAAACGGGCTTCCGCGCCGCCCTGACCAAGGCGCTCAACGATTACGCCCGCAAAATCGGCGCCCTCAAGGAAAAGGACAATAATCTGGCGGGCGAAGATTTCCGGGAGGGCATTACGGTGGTGCTCACCACGATGGTGAAAAACCCGCAGTTTGAAGGGCAGACCAAGGGCCGCCTGGGCAACACCGAGGTGCGCCCCGCCGTGGAAGCCATTGTGACGGAAAAGCTGTATGAATTCCTGGAAAACCTGAAAAACCAGGATTTGGCGCAAAAGATCATCGAAAAAGCGGTCAAAAGCGCCCGCGTGCGGGAAGCCACCCGCAAGGCCCGGAACCTGGCAAGAGCCAAAAATGAATTGGAGGCCGCGCCGCTGGTGGGCAAGCTGTCCGCCTGCACGGGCCGCAAAGCGGTGGATAATGAGCTTTTCATCGTGGAGGGTGACAGCGCCGGCGGCAGCGCCAAGCAGGGGCGGGACCGGCGGTTTCAGGCCATATTGCCCCTGCGCGGCAAGCCCCTGAACGCCGAAAAGAAGCGGCTGGACCAGGTGCTGGCCAACGACGAGTTCCGCTCCATCATTACGGCGCTGGGCACCGGCATCGCCGAGGATTTTGACCTTTCCGCCCTCAAATACCACAAGGTCATCATCCTGGCCGACGCCGACCAGGACGGCGCCCATATCCGCTCCATCCTGCTCACCTTCTTTTTCCGCTATATGCGCGATCTGGTGGCGGACGGGCATGTGTACATCGGCATGCCGCCCCTGTACGCGGTGAAGAAAAGCAGCGGTATCCAGTACGCCTACGACGACAGGGAGCTGAAGAAAGTCACCCAGGGCTTAAAGGGCTACACCCTGCAGCGCTATAAGGGCCTGGGCGAAATGAATCCGGAGCAGCTTTGGGAAACCACCATGGACCCCACCCACCGCAAGCTCATGCAGGTGACGATTGAGGACGCGGCGGAGGCCGATTCCCTTATCACCGTGCTCATGGGCGACAAGGTGGAGCCCCGGCGGGAATACATCATCGAGCACGCCGAATTTAACAAGGCCGATCATTTTGACGAGCATATCAAGACCGCCGCGCCCAGCGCGCAAAGCTGAGGTGGAAGCAGCATGGAAAAGAAACCGGCGAAGCAAAACAGCGGCAGGGTCCTCAAGGATGCGGTGTTTTCCCGCATTGGCGCCATTTACGCGTGGGTTTGCATCGTGTTTTGGGCCATTATCGCCATCGAGGGCTTCGTTTCCCTCGCTTCCGACGCCGTTCATGAAAACCCCGCGGACTATTACATGCCCTATGTCTGCGTTGCGCTGGCAGGCCTGCATGTATGGATGCTCCTTTCCGCCAAGCGCAAGGGCCGTTTGGTCCGGGATTTTCGCGCCTACTGCGTCGTGCTGGCCCAGGAGCCCGATAAATCCATTTCCGATTTGGCCGCCACCCTGAATCTGCCCGAAAAAGAAGTGGAGGACCAAATCAAAAAAATGTGCGCCCGCTCCTATTTTAATGGATACATTGATTTTAAGCGCCGGCGCATGGTCTTTGCCGGGGACAAGGAGGGGCTCACCCTGGTTCACTGTCCCGGCTGCGGCGCCGCCGCCGCCATCGCCCAAACCGGCGATGTCTGCCGTTACTGCGGCGCTCCCCTGAAGCTTTAAAAAAGCCATTCTTTTACATTTCGTTTGGAGGAAAATTCCATGCCCAAGCAGCCCCCTGCTCCCCTTACGCCCGATATTATTCAAACGCCGCTGGAGGACGTGCTGCACCAAAGCATGATGCCCTATGCGGAATACGTAATCCTGGAGCGCGCCATCCCCCGGGTGGAGGACGGCTTAAAGCCCGTGCAGCGCCGCATCCTGTTTACCATGCACGAATTGGGCCTTACTCCGGATAAGCCCCACCGCAAATGCGCCCGCATCGTGGGCGACTGCCTGGGCAAATATCATCCCCACGGAGACACCAGCGTGTACGACGCCCTTACCCGCATGGCCCAGCCTTATTCCCTGCGGGGCGTGATGGTGGACGGCCACGGCAATTTCGGCTCCATCGACGGCGACAGCGCCGCCGCCATGCG
>CAMOHY010000152.1 GCA_946615495.1 uncultured Clostridia bacterium | reverse complement strand
TTTCCTCGTGGGCCACCCAGGGATAGGAGGCGATGGACATGATTTCAAAGAACACAAAGGCGGTGTAGAGATCATCGGACAGGAACACGCCCACCACGCCGCATTCTGTGAGCAGCGTAAACAGGGCATAGCGGCCCCGGTTGGCCCCGTGACCCGCAAAATACTGCAAGGAAAGCTGGCACGCCATGGCCCACATAAAGCTGGCCAGCAGCGTATACAGCGCCCGGAAGGCGTCTACGCGGAAGGAAAGGCCCAGGCCCACCATTTGGGGGGCTGCCAAAGCAATCTCCTCCCCTTGCCATACGCGGATGAACAGCCAGGCCGCCAGGGCGCACTCCGCCAGCGTGAACAAGCGGAGCAACAGCTCCCGCGCTTTTCCGTTTTTCAGCCCCGCCAAGGGAGACAGCACCGCGCCCGCCACGGGAAGCAGCAGCATGATCCACAAAATCATGAAATTCCTCCTCCCGCCAGGCCGGTCAAATACGCCATGATCCTGCCCGCGAACACGCCGGCCAGCATCAGCAGCGCGCACAGCGCCAGCAGCGAAACGCCCATGCAAGGTCCGGGATCGGTAATTCTTTTCTCCCCCGGCTCCTGATGAAGTTCCATAAAGAAAGCGGGATACACCACCGTAAAGATATAAACCGCCGTGAGCACCGCGGCCGCCAGCAGCGCCACCGCGCCGCAAAGGGCCAGGGCGCTCCCCTGGGAAAAGGCCGCCGTCACCAGCGCGTACTTGCTCACAAAGCCGGGCAGCGGCGGCACGCCCAGCAGGGATAGCCCGGCCAGCGTAAAGGATAAAAACACCAGCGGCATTTTCCTGCCCAGCCCGTGCATCTGCCGCACCTGGGTTCGCCCGGTCTGCACCATCACGGCCCCGGCGCAGAAGAACAGAATGATCTTCATCAGCCCGTGAAACACCATATGGGAAAGCCCTGCCGTCATGCCCTCCGGGGTTAAAAGCGACAGGCCCAGCAGCATATAGCTCAAATTGCTCACCGTGCTCCAGGCCAGGCGGCGCTTCACATGCTGCTCCCGCACGGCCATGGCCGCGCCGTACACGATGGTGGCGGCGGACAGGATGAGCATGACCGCCTGCACCCAGGTGCCCGCCAGCCAGGCGGGAGAAAGAACATAATACAGCAGCCGGGCCACGGCAAACACGCCCGCGTTCACCACCGCCACGGCGTGGAGCAGGGCCGTGACCGGCGTGGGCGCCACGGAGGCCGTGGGCAGCCAGCGGCACAGGGGCAGCACCGCCGCCTTGACCCCAAAGCCCAGAAAGCCCATCAGGCATAGGGCGTGGAACCATTCTCCCGCGGGCTGGGCCGCTTGGACGCCATGGAACGCGCCCAGGCCAAACCCGTTCAGCCCCGCCATGGCCGCAAAGCCCAGGGCCGCGCCGCCAATCAAATACAGCATATAGAGGAGGGCCGCGCGGTTAGATTCTTCATCCTGCTCGTGCCACACCAAAGGCACGGTGCACAGGGTTAAAAACTCATAAGCGATATACAGGGTAAACAGATTGTCCGCCGTGCCCAGCAAAACGGCGGCCCCATAGGTAATCAAATACCAGGCGAAAAAATGCCCTTCCCGCTTTTCGTGGCGCATATACTCCACAGCGTAGAGCATCGCCAGGGGCCACAGAACGGCCGCCAGGCAAAGGTAGGTTTTTCCCGCCCCGTCCAAGCGCAAAACGAACCGGAAATCATCCGAAAAGCGCATCAGCTCCCAAGGCTCCGTTCCCTGCCCGGCCAACGCCAGGTACAGAAGGAAGCCGGAGCTCAGGCAGGAGGCGATCAGGGCATAGGCCATGCGCGCTTTCCATTCCTTGATCCGCATGACCGGCAGCGCCGCGCCCAGCACCGTGGGCGCCAGCGCGCAAAGCAAAAGCAGCATGAGCGCCTCCTTACAGCAGCGTGCGGGCCAGGTTTTCCAAATAAGTAATCAGGGGACCGGAGAATATGCCCAGCGCCACGATCAGCGCCGAATAAACCCCCATGGGGAGCAGCATGCGAAGGCCCGCTTCGCACCGGGGCTCCTTTTTCACGTCCTCACCGGGGAAGCAGCCGTGGATGACCACAGTGAACAGGTACGCCGCCGTCAGGATAGCGGAAACGAGCAGGGCGGCGGGGCCGATCCAGCTGTAGGAAAGGCCGGTGGCCAGGGCGCCCTGGGCCAGGTTCCACTTGCTGATAAAGCCGCCGGTGGGCGGAATGCCCACCAGGCCCAGGGAGGCCACGGTAAAGAACGCGTAGGTCCAGGGCATGCGGCGGCCCAGGCCGTCCATTTCATTGACGTAGGTTTTTTCGGTCTTATGGATAATGCTGCCCGCGGCCATGAACAGGGTATTTTTCATGAGGGAATGGAAAACCACATGAAGCACCGCCCCCACAAAGCCCCACTCCGTCAGGGTAAACAGGCCGAAAAGCACATAGGACACCTGGGAAACGGAGGAATAAGCCAGCCTCTTTTTCAGCTTCTTTTCCTTGAGCGCCAGCAAAGAGCCCATCAAAATGGTCATCAGCGTCAGGCCCAGCAGGGTCATTTGCACCCAGGTGCCCCGCAGCCGGTCCGCCCCGGCGATGGAAAAGAGCACCCGCGCCGCGCCCAGCACGCCCATTTTGGTGATAACGCCGGACAGCACGGCGCTGGCCGGGGCCGGGGCCACGGGGTGGGCCGTGGGCAGCCAGCCATGCAGGGGAAACATGCCGGCCTTCACGCCAAAGCCCACCAGCATGGCCATAAAAATGCCCAGGGCCAGGCCTTCCTTGCCCGCCAATTGCTCCGGCGTAAGCACGCCGGAGGCAAAATCGCCGTTTCCGCCCACGGAGCCCACAAAGAAAATGCCAATCAGGGCGGCGGAAGCGCCAATGACCGAATACACCAGGTACTTGATGGCGGCGGCCACGGCCTCCTGGTCCATATTGTGCAAAACCAGGGGCACGGTGAGCAGGGTCATGGCCTCGTAGAACATATAGAACGTGACCAGATTGCCGCTCATGCTCAGCCCGTGCAAAACGCCCTGGGTGACGGTGTAAAAGAGGAAGAAGCGGCCGGGGTTTTTATCGTGCTCCAAATATTCCGTGGCGTACAGGCCCACCCCCGGCCAAATAACGGCGATCAAAAGCAGCCATACCCGGCTCAGGCCGTCCACCCGCAGGGACAGGGTGAGCATATCCGTCCAGCGCAGGGATATTTCCCCCGCCTGAGGCATCAGGGCGTTCGCCGCCGCCAGCAGCGCGCTCAGGCAAATGGCGAGGAGCGAAGCGTTCGTAAGCTTTTTCCCCTCCAAACGCCTCCAGCGAAAAAATAGCGCCAATACAATGGGCAGCAAAATGGGCAGCACCAGCAAAAAGACCTTCATGTTCGTTTTCCTCCCCTGCGAAAATCAGGCAAAGCGCCCGATTCCTTGTTGAATAATATCCATAACGGGCCCGGAAAGCAGGCCCAGGGCCATGTTGAAAAAGATCAGCGCGGCCATGGCGGCGGCAAAGGGCGCGTCCGGCTTGGAACCGGCCTTTATTTCCCCCTCCGCGGGACGGTACAGCGTCAGCACGGTGCGCAGCATATACGCCACGTTCAGCCCCGTGCTCACCGCCAGCGCGCCCAGCAGCAGCGCCATGCGCCAGCCCCCCAGCTCCACGCCCGCCTGGGCCAAATACAGCTTGCTGGCAAAGCAGCCAAACCCCGGAATGCCAACCAAGGAGCAGGCGCCGGTAAAAAACGCCAGAGCGGCCAGAGGCGCGCGCTTTCCCGCCCCCCGAAGCGCCGGGAAGGTATCCTCCCCGCCCGAAGCGTCCCTGAGCTGGTGGGCGGACAGAAACAGCATGGATTTGGCCGCCGAATGGGCCAGCATATGGTACAGCGCCGCGGCCATGCCCGCCGGGGTGCCCAGGGAGATGCCCAGAAAAATGTAACCGATCTGCGCCACCGACGAATAGGCCACCATGCGGCTGAGCCTGCGCTGGCGGATGGCGTGCACAGAGCCCATCAGCATGCCCGCCGCGGCGTACAGAATGAGCACATCTTCAATCCGCCGGGCAAACACATCCGCCCCTGCCGCCCGCAGAAAAATCTTGATGAGCAGGAAAATGTACATTTTAGAAATCAGGGAGGACAGCACCGCGCTGGAGGTGGCGGTGGCGTACCCATAAGCGTCCGGCAGCCAAGTGTGGAAGGGATACAGGGCGCTTTTGACGGCGATGCCCATGGTCATGAGCAGGAAGGACAGGTACAGCGGAACGGGATACTTATTTGCCTTCAGCAGCGCCCGCACGCTTTCGCCCAATTGGGGAAAGAGCAAATGCCCCGTCAGGCAGTACAGCATGGACAAGCCCAGCAAAAACAGGCCGCTGCCCATCAAATTCATTATCATGTACCGGGCCGCGGAAAACAGGGTGCGCCCATGATTGCTGGCGCAGATGAGGGCGCAGGCCGCAATGGTGGAAATTTCGATGAACACATAGGCGGTGAACAGGTCGTTGGTAAACACCATGGCGGCCATGGCGGCGGTGAGCAGGCACATCACCGCGGCGTAAAGGTTTTGCCGGTTGGGGGCCACGTCGCGCGTCAAATGCTTCCAGCCGCCCAGAATGGAAAGCAGCATCACCAAGGAAAAAGCCAGCCCTACCAGCGCCTCCACCGCGCCAACGCGCAGTTCATTGCCAAAGGGCGCGCCGATTTCGCCCATGGCGTAAACGAAGCTTTCATTGCGCGCCGCCGTAAAATACAGCAAAATGCCCATGGCCGCGCATTCCAGGGCAGAAAGCGCCGTCATGACCGCCCGCGCGGCCCGGCTTTTCAGCGCCGAGCACACCGCCGCGCACATCAGCGCGCATACGATTTGAAACAGGGGAAGATTCTGCCACCATTCCATGGTCAATTCCCCTCTCCCCGAATCCGCTCGGCAATTTCGTCCATATCCAAGGTATGATACCGCTCATACAGCCTCACGGTGAGCCCCAGCATAATGGCCGTCACGCTCACGCCCACCACGATGCCGGTGAGCACCAGGCCGGCGGGCAAAGGGTTCACGTAGGCGCCGGGGTCCATGATGCCGTCGGTATAGATGGGGGCCAGGCGGGATTGAATGTAGCCATAGGAGGCCAGGAACAGGTAAATGCCGCTGTCCATCATGGAAAAGCCGATGATCTTTTTAATCAAATTTTTATCCAGCAGCAATTGGGTAAACCCAATGCCAAACAGCACCAGGGCCGTCACCTCGTCCAAATGCTCATACAGAAGCCGCGCCATCAAAATTCCCCCCTTCTGAACATGGTATACAGGGCGTACATGGTGCAGGCCACCACGCAGCCCACCGCAAAATTCAGGGGCAAAAGCAGCCCGGCGGAAAATATATTGCCGGCGGCGCCCACGGAAAGGCCGTTTTCCATATGGTTGGCGCCGGTAAAGAAATGGTAGCCCTTGGCCAGGGAATAAAACAGCAGCGCGCCCACGGACACCCAGCGGAAGGTTTTATAGGTAAAGAAACGCTCAATCCGCTCGTATCCAAAGGCGTTCTGGTACAAAATCAGCCCCGCCCCCAGCACAGCGCCGCCGGAAAAGCCGCCGCCCGGCGACAGATGGCCGTTAAAAATAATGTACAGGCCAAACACAAAAATCAAGGGCGTCAGAATCCGCGCGGCGGAGCGAAGAATCAAATCCCGGTCCGGCTCATAGCGCTCTTCCTTTACCCGCTGCTGAAGCTTTTTCTCTTCGTCTCTTTCTCCCCGCAGGCTCAGCATCAAAAGCACCGTGCACACGGCGATGAACAGCACATGGGATTCGCCCAGGGTATCAAATCCGCGGTAATCCAGGATGATGCCGGTGACGATGTTCACCGCGCCGGTCTCCTCCA
>CAMOHY010000151.1 GCA_946615495.1 uncultured Clostridia bacterium | reverse complement strand
AGGCCAATATCCAGATGATGTTCATGGGCGATCTGACGCCCCAGGAAGTGCTGGATAACACCATGGAATACTACTCCGCGCAGATCAAGCAGTAAGCATCCTCGTACGGGGCTCCGGCGGCACAGCCGTCCGGAGCCCCTTTATTTCCCAAGGAGGTGGCCGCCCCTATGAGCATCGCCACGGCAAAAAAGCCCCGTTGGTCTCCCCGCCGCCGCAGGCAGGCCGTCATCGGCGCGGCGTACATCGCGCCCAGCTTTATTTTGATGGCGATTTTCAATGTGATCCCCATTTTTCTTTCCATTTATTTTTCTTTCACCAAGTACAACATGGCGTCGCCGCCGGTTTGGATCGGGCTGGAAAACTACGCCAAGCTGTTCAATAACCGGGTGCTCACGGAATCCTTGAGCAACACGGTGCGCTATGTGCTCATTACCGTGCCCGTGCAGACGGTGCTTTCCCTGCTCATCGCCGCGTTTATCGCGGAGCATTTGAAGAACCGCTACGGCTCTCTCATGCGCAGCGTCATCTTCATTCCCGTCATCGTTTCCCTGATCGCCTCCGCCACGGTGTGGAACATCATGTACCAGCCCAAAGGCGGGCTCATCAATCAATTTTTGAATGCTCTGGGCTTTGATTCCGTCAATTTTCTGGGCAAAAAGGCCTCCGCCCTGCCCAGTGTGGCCGTGGTGGCCATTTGGAAAAACACCGGCTACTACATGGTCATTTATTACGCCGGGGTGATGAACGTGCCCTCCGACGTGCGGGAGGCCGCCATCGTGGACGGCGCCACCGCCATCCAGCGCTTCTGGTACATCACTCTGCCCATTTTAAAGCCCATTACCTATATGATCGTCACCCTGGGCATCATCGGTTCCTTCCAGGTGTTTGACCTGGTGTACAAAATGACGGGCGGCGGCCCCGGCCGCTCCACCTACACGGTGGCCTACGTCATTTACACCTTCGCCTTCCAGGATAAGAATTACGGCTACGCCAGCGCCGTGGCCATCTGTTTGCTCATCGTGATTTTGTTCATTCACTTAATTCAAACGCTGTTTTTCAAGGAGAAGGATGCGTGATGAAAAAACGGATTTCGCCCCTTGTGGTCACCGGCGTCGTTCTGGTCACGCTGTTTGCCGTGCTGTGCCTGCTGCCGCTCATCTATATGGTGGCCGTTTCCTTTACGGATTCGGAAACGCTGTATATCCGCTTTAAGGACCTGCGCCCCAGCCTGTACAATTACTGGTACGCCATCGTAAAGCGCGATTTCGGCACGGCGCTGAAAAACAGCGTCATCACCGTGGTGGGCTCCTGCCTGCTGGTGGATATCGCCTCCGCCATGGCGGCCTACGGCTTTGAAAAAAAGCCGGTGCCGGGCAAAGAAGCGCTGTTTCAGGGGTACCTGGCCACCATGATGATTCCCGGCCAGGTCATTTTGATTCCCATGTTCGTTATGTTCAACCGGGCGGGGCTGACCAACACCTACGCCGCCCTGATCCTGCCCATGGTGGGCGCGTTTGGCATTTTCCTGATGCGCCAGTTCATGGTGGCGGTGCCCAACGAGCTATTGGAGGCCGCGGAAATAGACGGCTGCGGGGAAATGCGCCGGTTTATCACCATCGTGCTGCCCCTGGTGCAGCCCGCCCTCATCACCCTCACCATTTTCACCTTCAACGCGGCCTGGAACAATTTCCTCTGGCCCCTCATCATCAACACCCGGTCCGAAATGCGGGTGCTGCCCGTCACCATGTCCACCCTGGCCAGCAATTCCACCACCAATTACGGCATGGTCATGGCCGGGGCCACCCTCACCTTCCTGTTTCCCTTCATTCTCTATATCTTCCTGCAAAAGCAGTTCGTGGAGGGCATCGCCCTGGGCGGCGTGAAGGGGTAGGCAATTGAGCGAGGGCCCGCGGGCCAACCGCAACGCCCTGTGTATTCAGCTAAATACAATCAAGAAAAAACTGAACGAGAATCGAGGCGCACAATGAACACCATCCTGAACCTGCTCAGCAAGGAAAAAAAGCTGGTCATCGGGCTGATGAGCGGCACCTCCGCCGACGGCCTGGACGCGGCGCTGGTGGAAATTACCGGCCATGGGCCCCAGACCCAGGTAAAGCAGCTCGCCTTTGTCTCCCTGCCCTACGCAGAGGAGGAGCGGCGGGAAATCCTGCGTCTGGCGGAAGGAAAGGCCGGCGGCAGCGCCGATTTGTGCCGCTTCACCTTCTGGCTGGGCTATAAATCGCTGGACGCCTGCCGGGCCGTATGCGAAAAGGCGGGCGTAAGGCCCCAGGACGTCGACCTGGTGGGCAGCCACGGCCAAACGCTGTACCACATTCCCGTGCCGGAAGAATATTTGGGCCGCGCCTTTTCTTCTACCCTGCAATTGGGCGAAGCGTCCGTGATCTCGGAAGGGCTGGGCTGCCCTTCGGTGAGCGATTTCCGGGTGCGGGACATGGCGGCGGGGGGCCTGGGCGCGCCGCTGGTGCCCTATGCGGAATACCTGCTCTACCATCGGGAGGATAAATCCAGAGGCCTGCAAAACATCGGCGGCATCGGAAATATCACCGTGCTGCCCCAAGGCGGCGCGCCGGAGGACACCTTCGCCTTCGACACCGGCCCCGGCAATATGGTCATGGACCAATTGACCGAGCGGATGACCGGGGGCCGCCTGCGCTACGATGAAGGCGGCAAGCTGGCGGCCCAGGGCCAAGCAGACCAAGCGCTGCTTGCCTGGATGCTTAATGACCCTTACCTGCAAAAAAAGCCGCCCAAGACCACCGGCCGGGAATACTACGGCAAGGAATACACGGACCGGCTCGTTTCCCAGGCCCGCGCCCTGAACGTGAAGGATTGGGACCTGCTGGCCACCGCCACCCGCTTTACCGCCGAATGCGTGCGCGTAGCCATTGAGCGCTTCTGCGCTCCCAAGCCGGATGAGCTCATCATCGGCGGCGGCGGCAGCCGCAATCCTACCCTGCTGCGGTTTTTCAGGGATGCGCTGGACATTCCGGTGCTCGTCAACGAGGACCTGGGCTATGACAGCGACGCCAAGGAGGCCGTGGCCTTCGCCATCCTGGCTAATGAATGCGTGCACGGCGTGTGCAACAACGTGCCCTCCGTCACCGGCGCGCGCCATCCCGTGGTGATGGGCAAAATTACGATATAGACGAGGAAACGAACATGAAATTTGAGAATCTTTCCACAGAGCAGGTCAATGAAGAAAGCCTGAATTTGGATATGCTCACTCCCCTGGAGGCGGCGGCGCTGATGAACAGAATGGACCGCCAGGCCGCGGACGCGGTAGAGCAGGCCCTGCCCCAGATTGCGGAGGCGGTGGAAAAAATAGCCGCCCGCATCAAGGCGGGCGGACGGCTCATTTATATTGGCGCGGGCACCAGCGGCAGGCTGGGCGTGCTGGACGCTTCCGAATGCCCGCCCACCTTTGGCACCGACGAAGGCCTGGTGGTGGGCCTGATCGCCGGGGGCGACTACGCCCTGCGCCACGCCGTGGAGCGGGCGGAGGATAAGCCGGAATTGGCGGTGGAAGCGCTCAAGGAAATCGGCTTGAATGAAAAGGACTGTTTGGTTGGCATCAGCGCCAGCGGCTACGCCCCCTATTGCGTGGGCGGGCTGGACTATGCCCGGTCCCTGGGCGCGCTGACCATCGGCCTGTCCTGCAACAGGGGGGCCATCCAGTCCCAGCACGCGCAGATTGCCATTGAAATGCCCACCGGGGCGGAAATTTTGTCCGGCTCCACCCGGCTGCGGGCGGGCACGGCCACCAAAATGGCCCTGAATATGCTCACCACCCTGACCATGGTGCAGCTGGGCAAGGTGTATGGCAACCTGATGGTGGATATGAAGCCCACCAACCAGAAATTGCAGGACCGGGCCATCCGCATCGTGCAGAAGGCCCTGGATATTCAGGACAAGGCCGAGGCCGACGCCCTGCTGGAAAGCGCGGGCCGGGACGTAAAGACCGCCATTGTGATGCGCTCCACCGGCGCCGCCAAGGAGCAGGCCCAGGAGGCGCTGCGCGTCAACGAGGGCTTTGTGCGCAGAGCGCAAACATGGCTTCGTGAAGGGCGCGGCGGAACTCGCTGAGATCATGGCCGTTTCCCTGCGGGAAATACAGCCGGTTGGTAAAGGATACCACGCCCACATTATACGCCCTGGAAAAAAAGATCGCCGTTCCCGTAAACCCGGTGTGGCCGCAGCCGTGAGGATACGTCATCCCCGTCTGAAAGCCCATGCCGCGGCCGGGGGCGGCTTTTTGTTCCCGCTGGGCGCTTTGGAGCAGCTCATCCTGGGCGTTCATATAGTACCGGCACAGCCGTTCATACGCTTCCGCGGTGGCGAAAATGCCCGCGTGGCCCGCCTCGTCCCCAAAGTAATAGTGGCTGTTGCCATCGTTCACCGTGCCCCGCACCGGCACGCCCTGGGGCCGGAAGCCGTCAAAGGAAATGCCCCGCTCCGCGCACATGCGCTCCTCAATGGGGTTGCCATAGCAGGAGGGAATCACGCTTTCCTCCGCCGCGGGGTGGTAGGTCATTTTCCCCAGGCGCAAAGGCTCCGCCAAATCCTCCCGCAGGCACCGGGCCAGGGGCTTCTCCTGAATTTTTTCCAGCAGCTTGCCCAGCAGCATGAAATTTAAATCGGAATACACCACGCCCTCCGTGGGCTGGGTATGCTTTAGCGCGTACTGGAGCACGGAAAAAAATTCTTCTCCCCGGCGGGAATAAAAGGGATACCAGGCCGCAAGGGTGGAGGTGTGGGTAAGCAGGCGGTACACCGTAACGCCCGCAAAGCGGCGGGATAAATATCCGTCATCGGAAATTTCCGGAAAATAAGCCCCGATTTCATCCTCCAGCCGGATTTTTCCCCGCTGGATCAAATGAAAAATCTGGGTGGCGGTGGCAATTTTGGTCAGGCTGGCCACGTCAAAAAGGTCATCCGCCTTCGCGCTGCCGGCGCAGCATACGGCCAGCGTCTTTTCCCTGTCAAACACCCGCACCGCCGCGTCCGGAAAATACCCCGCGGCATGATAGCGCTCCACCACGTCCTGCAAAGCCTGCTGCAGCCTTTGCGTGCTTTTCTCCATTTTTTCGCGCCTCCTTTTCCTGAAAAATGATATCACATTCGCCCGCTCCCCGTCAACGAAGGAAAATAAACCCCGGAAAAGAGGAATCATGCAGCGCTTTGCAGAATAATACAGGCATGTTTCCGGAAGGAGGGATGGCCATGCGCGTGTTGCTGGTAGAGGATGAAAAAGGCATTTCCTCGGCCATTTGCCAGGTGCTCAAGAAAGAAAATTTTTCGGTGGACCCCGTATATACAGGCACGGATGGGCTGGATTACGCCCTGGCCGGGATTTATGACGCGATCATTCTGGATGTGATGCTGCCGGGGATGGACGGCTTTCAGGTGCTTTCCGCCCTGCGCCGGGAGGGCATTAAAACCCCCGTTTGCATGCTCACCGCCCGTTCCGGCCTGGAGGACCGGGTGCGCGGGCTGGAGAGCGGGGCGGATTATTATTTGCCCAAGCCCTTCCAAATGGCGGAATTGACCGCCTGCCTCCGGGCCATTACCCGGCGGCGGGAGGACGCGCCGGTGATGCAGCTTTCCTTCGGCGATATTTCCCTCAACCAGCAGGAGGCCAAGCTGATTTCCAAAACCACCGGCCAATCGGTCAAGCTGGGAGCCAAGGAATATCAAATTCTGGAAATGCTGCTGCGCAACCCCCGGCAAATCTTATCCAAGGATACGATTTTCGACCGGGTGTGGGGCTACGAAAGCGACGCGGACCTGAGCAACCTGGAAGTGTATCTGTCCTTTGTGCGCAAAAAGCTCAGCTTTGTGGGCTCCAAGGTAAAAATCA
>CAMOHY010000150.1 GCA_946615495.1 uncultured Clostridia bacterium | reverse complement strand
TATTCATAAAGCGCGCCGTTGGGCCGCAGAGAAGTCGAAATCATGTAGAGCATGGGCAGGGTGAAGATCACGGTGCCCAGGGCCAGCAGCAGATAGCGGACGACAGCGGCACGAATTTTTGCGGCGTTTTTACTTTTCATTTTGCTGTCCTCCTTACGCATCCTTGTTCCGCATCATGCGGAACTGCACGATGGCCAGAAGCCCTAAAGACAGGGCCATCACAAAGCTGAGCGCCGCCGCATAGCCGAATTTGCCGGTGCTGAAGGCTTTGTAGTACATCCAGGTCAGCAGCGTATCGGTTTGATGGGCGGGCTTGCCGCCGGTAATCATCTTGATGGAAGTAAATACATTGAAGCCGCCGATGGTGAGCTCAATCAGGGCGAACAGAATGGTTCCCCGAATGGCGGGCAGGGTCACATTCACAAATTTTTTCCATGCGCCGCAGCCGTCTATTTCAGCGGCTTCATATAAATCCTGGGGCACCTGCTGCAAAGCGGCCAGAAAAATCACCATGTTCCAGCCGATGCCCTTCCAGATACCCAGGATCATGGCCACGGACAGCCCGCTCCAGCGGGTATCCAGCCAGCGGATATTGCTGGATGTAACGCCCAGGATTTTCCATAGAAAATAATTGAGCAAGCCTTCCGTATTGAAAATATAGCGGAAAACCAGAGAAGCGATCACCCAGGAGGTGACTACGGGCAAATAGTTGATTACGCGGAAGGTGACGCTGAACCGCTTGATGCCGTTCAGCAGAATGGCGATGAACAGGCCCAGCACCATCTGTCCGGGTACGGTGATGAGGGTGTAGACGATACTGTTGACAAAAACCGTCCAGAAGGTGGAATCGCTGAATACCTCCCGATAGTTCATAATCCCTGCGAAGGGCTGAATGAGCATGGAGGAAAAGCTCATATCGCACAGGCTCATCCAAAACAGGCGAATGATTGGATACGCTGTGAACATGCCGAAAATGATGAGTCCCGGCAGCAGCAGTCCCATAATCTGCGCCCGATTGATACGAGATTTTGTTATCATATATCTTCGCTCCCCCATAGGCGGGGGACAGGATTTGCTCCTGTCCCCACCGCCTTTTCCATTTACTTGAGCAGTGCATCCCAGGATGCGGCCAATTCATCCATGGCTTCCTGGGCGGTCTTTTCGCCGGTGACGACGGCGTTCATAGCCACCTGCAAATCGTTGTCCATTTCGCTCCAAGCGGCTACCGTGGGACGGGCCTTCGCGGTCTGGATCGCCTCAATGAAGGGGGCGTAGTCGGCGGCCTTCACCGTGTCGCTTTCCAGCGCGGCCTTGTTCACGGGAATCTGGCCGCACTTGGCCATTTCGGTTTCGGCGTATTCGCTGGTCATAAACTGCATGAATTTCCAGGCCGCTTCCTTGTTGGCGGTGTTGAACATGGCAATGTCTTCGCCGCCCAGCACGGAAACGCTGCCGCCTTCACCGGCGGGGATGGGCGCGGTGCCATAGGCCACATCGGGGTAAGCGCCGGCCAGCTCGGCGGACTTCCAGGGGCCTTCCAGCATCATGGCGTAACGGCCGGTGCCGAAGCCGTCGGTCATGGGGATATCGCCGGCGTTGAAGCCGGTGATGGCGCCAGCTTTTACCAGCTCTGCAAAGGTTTCAACGGCTTTCACGGTGGCGGGGCTATTGATGAACCCGGAGGCCGCGGTCTGCTCCTCATTGGTCAGGCTGCCGCCAAAGCTCCAAATGAAGGGGCAAATGTTCCAGCCGGCCAGCGCGGGCTCGTTCCAGCCCCACACCTGCTGGCCGTTCAAGTTTTCGCCGGAAAGCTGCTTCACGGCTTCCACCCATTCGTCCATGGTGGCGGGCACTTCCACGCCCGCCGCTTCCAGCATGGCGGTATTGTAGAACACGATTTTGCTGTTGGTGTTCAGGGCCAGGGCATAGTAATGGCCGCCGATCACGGCAGTGGACATAGCGCTGGGAAGCAATTGGCCGCTGACATCGGCGAAATCGGCCATTTCTTCATCCAGCGCCACCAGAATGCCCATCTTCTGGAATTCGGGCAGCCAGGCAATATCACAGCGGGCCACGTCCGGCAGGGCCTGGGAATTGGCGCTGACCAGCACCTTGTCGTGAAGCTCGGCCCATTCGTGGGATACGGCGTTCACCTTGATGCCGGGGTTTTCCGCTTCAAAGGCGGGAATCAGCACGTTCATCAGGGTTTCATTTTCGGCGGACTGGGCGCTGTAATGATGCCAGAAGTTGATGGTTACAGTCTCTTCGGCCAAGGCCGGGCAGACTGCCGCCAGCATCATGCAGGCAAGCATGATAGCCAGGATTTTTGTAAAGGTACGCATGGTGTTTCCTCCTTATGGTCTTTCTATGATCTTTACGGAGCGCGGCGGAATGTGCACAGGTTCCTCCGCTTCCGTCAAGTCCAATTGCTTGGGCGTATCGCCGGTATTGAAAACGGCAATCACGCAATCCTTTTCATTTGTCCGCTGAAAAGCAAACAGGTTATCTTCCGCGGCCAGCACGCAGTACGCGCCGCTTTGAAGGCATTTATGCTTTTTCCGCAGAGCAATCAGGTCCTTTTGCCATCCATGCAATGCTTCGTCAGGCGCGTCCCAGGCCATGCCGCCCCGGCAGCCGGGATCGTTTTCTCCGGTCATGCCCAATTCATCCCCGTAGTAGATAGCAGGCGCGCCGGGAAACAGCATCTGGAACGCCATGGCAAGCCGCAGCCGCCAGGCCTCGCCCTTGGCTTTGGTAAGGAAGCGGGCGGTATCGTGGCTGCCCAGCAGATTGTACATGGACAGATTGATTTCTTCCGGGTAGCGCATCAGCATGCTGTCCAACCGGTCTTGGAACTGCCCGGCGGTGATCGCGCCAAGCGCAAAGAAGTCGATCACTGCATCCCGGAACAGGTAGTTCATGGCGCTGTCAAAGCCGTCCGGCCCAAGCATTCGGGAAGCGTCGCCCCAGGTTTCGGCCAGCATCAGCGCGTCGGGATAGGCTTGCTTTACAGTTTCCCGCCAGATGGTGACCGCGTGGCGGTCCAGCTCGTCCGCCACATCAAAGCGCCAGCCGTCGATGTGGGCGTGCTCCAGCCAGTACAGCAATACCTTCTGGACATAGCTTCTTACTTCTGCATTTGCGCCGTTGAGCCGTGGCATGTAGGGATAATCGCCCACGCACTCATAACAGGCAGGATCGATGCGGATGGGGTATTGCTTGGGATAGAACCAATCCCGATACGCGCTCCTTTCGCCCTTTTCCATGAAATCCATGAAGGGCGCAAAATGGATGCCCACATGGTTGAACACGCCGTCCAATATTACGCGGATGCCCAGACGATGCGCCTTTTCAACCAGCTCCATCAGATCGGGCTCCGTGCCGAACATGGGGTCGATTTTGAAATAGTCCGTGGTAGCGTATTTGTGGTTGAAATCGCCTAAAAAGATGGGGTTCAGATACATACATTCGATGCCCAGATCGTTCAGATAGGGTAAGCGCTCGATGATGCCCCGCAAATTGCCGCCCAGAAAGTTTTCACGGGTCGGCGCGGCGTCCCAGGCATCAAAGGGGCCGCTGGCCTTTCCGGACTTTGCGAAGCGCTCCGGGAAAATCTGATAGTAAATGCAGCCCTGGCTCCAGGCGGGCACGCGCAGCACGTCGGTTTCGTTGATTTGCAATATTTCAAAGCTGCCTTCGGGCGTTTCTTTCTCATGAAAGCCGTAGGCGTTATACCAAACGCTTTCGCCCGCTCGGTCGGTCAGGCGGAAGCCGTACTTAATATAGTGAGCTTCCTCGTGAAAGGACACGTCCGCCGCCCATTTGTCCCTGCGGCGATTGCTGAGGGATACACGCAAGGGCACAGTGTGTTTTTCTTCAGGCGCGCTGCGTTTCCACCATACCAATTCGCAGGAAGCCAAATCACCGGCAGCCGCTTCCAGCAGGAAGCGGGCCTTCAGCCGTGCAAGCGCTTGCACGAATGGGAAAAAAGAAAGGTGCCTCACGGCGGACGTGTTCATTTATTTCGCCTTCCTCTCTGATGAAGCTCTGATAACCAGGTTTGCAGACAGCATAATTTGCTGGTTCCCCACCTTGTTTTCAATGCGCCGGAACAAAAGCTGAACGGATTGTTCGCCCAGCATGGCGGTATCGATATCCACAATGGTCAGCGGTGGGTCCATGTATTCAGCCAGGGGATAATTATCGAAGGCCACGATGCCGATTTCCCGCGGCACAGGCAAACGCAATTCCCTGCAGGCTTTCAGCAGGCCAAAGGCCGCCAGATTGTCATTGCAGACAAAGGCGTCGGGATGCTCCGCTTTTTTTAGCTCGCCGACGGCCAGCATATAGGCGTTTTCCGCGGTGCCATCGGTGGTCAGAATGATTTCCGTTCCTCCGTTCGCGTTCTGGTATCCCCGGATGCGGCGCTTGGTAAAGCCGCGCTTCAAATGTCCGCCCAGGTAAGCGATGCGCTGGTATCCCTGCTTTTGCAAATGGCGAACGGCCATTTCGGCGCCTTGCTCGTTGTTGTTATCCACCCAGCAGGTTTCGCTGCGCAATG
Organism: uncultured Clostridia bacterium; assembly: GCA_946615495.1. GTDB lineage: Bacteria > Bacillota > Clostridia > Christensenellales > Aristaeellaceae > RUG563. The sequence continues at coordinate 1,333 of CAMOHY010000150.1, read as the reverse complement.
TGTCCGGCGTGCCCAGCACCACATAGGGAAAATCGCCGATGGTTTCCATCAGGGCGGGCTTCACCGTGGTGGGGGGCAGAATCAGCCCATCCACCTTATGCTCTTTCATCAGGTTTTCAATGGTGCCGCCCCGGCTTTGCGCGCCGTTGGCAATAATCACCTGATACCCGCGGGCCTGGGCGGCCTGTTCAATAGCGAACAAGCTGCGGCTGAAAAACACGTTGCTGAACGCTTCGGCGTCACGGGCGTTGACCACCACGCCGATGGCGCCGCTGAGGCCGCTGGCCAGGCTGCGCGCCAGAGAATTGGGATGATAATCCAATTCCCGCATGGCGGCATAGACCCGCTCCTTGGTATCGGGCGTGATGGTGGCTTTGCCGTTGATAACACGGGAAACGGTGGATGAATTGACGCCCGCCAATAGGGCCACATCATGGATTGTCACCGCCATGCTTCATCCGCCTCCGCTTTATACATCGTGCAACCGTTTGCATAATTGATTATAATCGTTGCCGCCGGGTTTGTCAATAGATGCAGGAAAATAAAAATAGGGGGGTGCAAACCGGCATTATAACGGTAAAATAGGCATTTTCAAAAGAAAGCATGTTATTTATTTCAACGCTTCTCGCTTATAAACCAGCATTCCATTTCCATAGGGATCATCTTCTGCTTCAAATTCCTCATTTACAAACAGGTATCCGGGTCTTTCTTACAGCCAGTCAGCCACCCTCTGCTTTGAGTTTTTCGCCTGGGAGCCCGTGATGGCGAGACCCTTTGTATCCACATTTGCGCCCTTGCACATTTTCTTCACATCGGAAACCATGCCCGCCAGTCCCGACCCTTCGTGGGTGCTGATGACGCGGACGGTTTTTCCGCGGAAGTCAAGCCCCTCAAGCGCGGTCTCCATCTCCGGCGCATAGGTTCCCCAGTAGATAGGGCTCATGATGAAAACCGTATCATATGCAGATATGTCCGTCAGCTTCTCCTTGATCGGAGCATTGCCCACACGCTTCTTCGCCTCCTCGATGCAGGTCATATAAACCTTCGAGTACGGAACCTTTGGCTCTACTTTGAACATATCCGCGCCGGTCAGCTCCTGCACGAATTCAGCAACGATTTCCGTGTTGCCCTTGTCGATGTAGCCGACATTGTAGTTCTCATCAGCCCGGCTGAAATAGATGATTAAACTTTTGCTCATTTTTCGTCCTCCTCCGATTTTTCATAAGTGATACGGATGCCGTATCCCCGTGCTTCCACGGGGCGGGCTTCTCCCGCCTGGAAAAAGCTGCCCGTATCTACCGATACATTAACGCGTTTGCCGGCGCATTTTTTT
>CAMOHY010000149.1 GCA_946615495.1 uncultured Clostridia bacterium | reverse complement strand
CCGCCCTGCCCGGCATGAAGGAGCGCACCGTGCTCATCAACGGCTTTTCCAAGGCCTTCGCCATGACGGGCTGGCGGCTGGGCTACGCCTGCGCCCCGGCGGATATTCTGTATGAAATGAACAAGATTCACCAGTACGCCATCATGTGCGCGCCGCGCCAGGCCCAGGTGGCGGGGCTTCAGGCCCTGCGGAAAAACAAGGAAACGGGCTATGAGGACGTGGAAAACATGCGCCGCAGCTACGACCGGCGCCGCCGGGTGATGCTGGACGCTTTCCGCAAAATGGGGCTGGATTGCTTTGAGCCGCGGGGCGCCTTCTACTGCTTCCCCTCTGTGCAGTCCACCGGCCTTTCCAGCGAGGAATTCTGCACCCGGCTCCTGCGGGAGCACAAGGTGGTGTGCGTGCCCGGCGACGCCTTCGGCCAAAGCGGCCAGGGCCATATCCGCTGCTGCTACGCCACGGATTTGCAGCGTATGCTGGAAGCCTTCTCCCGGATGGAGAAATTTATTCATTCTTTATAAGCGACAGGAGGATCCCATGCGTAAGCTGTTTTCCATACTGCTGGTCGTTTCCATGCTGGCGGCCCTTTCTTCGTTGGCCGTGCAGGCGGAGGATTGGGAGGACGAGGAGGAGGACATTTCCTTTTACGATCTCATGAATCCCCCCACGCCCGTTCCGGACCCCAACGCCACCCCCGGCCCCACGCCGGAGCCTGAGCCCACTGCCGAGCCCTTATTGCAGGCGGACGGCAGCGTGCTTATCACCCTCACCGCCGTGGGCGACGTGACCATCGGCTGGGACGTGCAGCATGAACGCCGGGGAAACGGGCTGTTTGACAAGGAACTGAAAAAGCAAAACGGCGACCCCAATTTCATTTTCCGCAATGTGAAGGATATTTTTGAACAGGACGATTTGACCATCGCCAACTTTGAAGGGGTGCTGGCCCCGGAGGACGCAATTACCTGGAAAAAGAAAAACGCCTTCAATTTCCTGGGCGATCCCGCCTATGCCCAGGTGCTGAGCAATAACAGCGTGGAAGCCGTCACCATGGAAAACAACCATATCGGCGATTTCGGCCAGGCCGGCATCGATTGCACCGCCGCGGCCATGGAAGACGCGGGCGTGGTGTGGGCCAACAAGAGCCACATGGGCGTTTTTGAAGCCCAGGGGCTGAAAATTGGCATGCTGGCCTATCAAATCGTGCCGCCGCTCAGGAACGATGAAATGCAGGCGGCCGAGCTGCAAAGGCTGGTGGAGGCGGACATTGCCAAGGCGAAGGAAACCTGCGATTTGGTAACGGTCAGCTTCCATTGGGGAAAGGAACTGGATTATACGCCCCGGAACGAAGCTCCCTATAGCCAGATCACCCTGGGCCGCGCCGCCATCGACGCGGGGGCCGATTTGGTGCTGGGCCACCACAGCCACCGCATCAACCCCATCGAGTGCTACAAGGGCCGCTATATCGTTTATTCCCTGGCCAATTGCTCCTTCTGCGGCAACAGCAAGCCCAGCGATATGTGCACCTTTATTTTCCAGTGCCGCTTCCGGGTCAAGGATGGGGAAATCATCGACAACCCCTTCCGCATCATCCCCTGCCGCATTTCCTCCCGGAAGGATTACAACGATTTCGCCATTACGCCCTTTACGGAAAGCGCCAACATTAACACCGTTATCAGCACGCTGACCAACAAATCCAACATCAAAAACCTGGAATACGCCATCACCAATTATCCGCTGGAATGGGAGTGATACCATGGCCGCATTGAAAGCCCGCCTGATGGACGGCCCCGCCGTCAACCGGGCGCTGAGCCGCATCGCCCATGAAATCCTGGAAAAAAACGGCGGCTGCGAAAATGTGTGCCTGGTGGGCATCCGCCGCCGGGGCGAGCCCCTGGCCCGGCGCATCGCGGACAAAATGGCGGAAATAGAGGGCAGGGAAGTGCCGGTTGGCGTGCTGGATATTACGCTGTACCGGGACGATTTGTCCCCCGCCGGGGAAAACGACGCGCCCCGGCTGCACGAAACGCGCGTGCCCTTTTCCATCGAAGGCAAGCGGGTGGTGCTGGTGGATGATGTGCTTTTTACCGGCCGCACCGCGCGGGCAGCCATTGAAGCGCTGTTCCAAATGGGCCGCCCCGCCCAAATCCAATTGGCCATCCTGGTGGACCGGGGGCACCGGGAGCTGCCCATCCGGGCAGACTTTGTGGGCAAAAACGTGCCCACCTCCCGCAGTGAAATGATCGCCGTCCGGGTGCCCGAAATCGACGGGGACACGGCGGTGGAAATCTGGAACTTATAACTCTTACAAAGCTGCGAAGGATGATGCTGTTTGCGCGCAAAGATCATGCTGCTTACCGCTGCCAAGGAGGACGAGGCCGTTACCGCCTTCGCCGAACAATTGCTCACCGATCTTTCCGCCGCCTTCGGCCACACCTTTTCCCTGATGGAAGGAAGGATCGACGGGGAGCCTGCGGACAAAACGGTGGACGCCTGCCTTGCGTGTCAGGGTGTTTTCGTCAGCAGCGCGGAAGCGCCGGGCGTTCAGGAATTGTACGATGCGCTGGGCCTGCCCCTGTGCATCCGCTCTTTTTGCGTGCCGGAAGCCCTGTGCGCCCGCCACGAAGCCCCCGTTTCGCTCTGCGTGGGCAGCGCCCTGTCGCTGGATGAGGAAACGCTGCGCCAGGCCATGCGCTGCGCCTTCCTCTTTGCTCAGGAGCAGGATTGCCGCCTGTGCGCCGTAGCCCCCAACGGCTCCTCCAAAGCGGATTGGGACGCGGCGGTGCGGGTGCAGGAGGCTGCCTGCCCCTCTCTTTCCGCGCCCGCCCTTTCCGCCCCGGAGGCCGTGGCCGCCATGATTTCCGCGCCGGAACGGCTGGGGCTCATTCTGTGCCCGCCTTACGCCGGCAGCATCCTGCTTTCCGCGGGCACCGCGCTGTGCAGCCATCCCGAACTGATGCACGACCTGGCCTTCGACGGCGAAATGGGCGTTTACGCCCCCGTTTCCCCCGGCGCGCTAACAGCGCCGCTTCCCTTTGCCGCCTCCCTGGCCCTGGGAAAGCTTTTGCGCTTTTCCCTGCGCCTGCCGCGGGAAGCCGCCTGCGTGGAAGCCGCCGTGAGCAATGTGCTGTCCTCCCTGGGCGCTTCCTCCCGCCTGTCCGATGCCGAGCCGGACGGAAACCACGCCCTGGATATGATTTGCGAACAGATTGCCGTTGCCGGCGAATTGATGCGCCGGGGCGGAATCGCCTGAACGCGCCTGCGTGCCGCCTGTTTCCGGGCGGCTTTCTCTTTTCGGAAAATGTGTGACAAATTGATTAAATCCATTCAAAACCCGCTTCCGGCGGCCAAAAACGCCTGCTTCCGCTCTTTACATTCGTTTTCCCGTATGGTATACTTATTAGCGGGTCATAATTTGCCCAGCGGGGCAATGTTTGTCCAAGTGAAGGAAGAGAGGGGGAAACGCGCATGCTGGACGAGATGAAGGTGCTCAGCCGCATCGCCCCCGATCTGATGGCCGATATTGGCCGCAGGGCCCAGGTGCTTTCCTCCATTGAAAGCATGCAGCCCGTGGGCCGCAGGGCGCTGGCCGCCCGGCTGAACCTGCCGGAAAGGGAGGTTCGCGCGGCGGCGGCGGCGCTGAAGGAGCAGGGGCTTATCACCATGGACGCCGCCGGGATGCAGCTGACGCCTCAGGCGATTGAGGTGCTTTCCGGCGCGCACGATTTAAGCCGCGCCATGTTTGGCCTCACCAAGCTGGAGCAGGCCCTGAGCCAGCTTTTGAATGTGCCCCACGTGGTGGTGGTGTCCGGCAACGCGGACGCGGACCCGCAGGTGCTCAAGGAGGTGGGCCGGGCCGCGGCCCATCGGGTGCACAAGCTGCTGCAAAGCGGCATGACCCTGGCCGTCACCGGCGGCCGCACCATGAGCGAAATGGCCCACGGCATGCAGGCCGCCACGCCCATGAACGTGATGGTGGTGCCCGCCCGCGGCGGAATGGGCTCCTCGGTGGAAACCCAGGCCAGCGCGGTGGCGGCGGAAATTGCCCGGCGCATCGGCGGCCACCACCGGGTGATTCATCTGCCCGATTCGCTGGAGCCCTCGGCCCTTCAGGAAATGATGAAGCTGCCTGAAGTGCGGGAAACGCTGGAGCTTTTGCAGCGCACCGACCTGGTGGTGCACGGCGTCGGCCGGGCGGATACCATGGCCCAGCGGCGTCACCTGCCCGCCGAGGCGATGGAAACGCTGAAAAAAGGCCGGGCCATGGGCGAAGCCTTCGGCGATTTCTTCGATTTCGAGGGAAAAACCGTATTGCAGACCAGCACCGTTTCCCTGGGCCTTGGCAAAGCGTACAAGGAAAGCAAAATGGTGGCCGTGGCCGCGGGCGAACGCAAGGCGGAGGCCATCATCGCCGCTTCCCGCCATGAGCACCACGATTCCCTGATTACCGACGAGGCGGCCGCCCAGCGGATCGTTACCCTGCTTGGCGCGCAGGAAGCCGTCAAATGACATTTGGTACCACGGCCCGGCCTTCGGGCTTTGGCATACAACACCCCCTACCGCATGGAAAATGAGGAAAGAAAAAGGAGTGTATCAATCATGAGCCTGAACAAGAAGACCATCGAAGACATCGACGTGCAGGGCAAAAAGGTTCTTTGCCGCGTAGACTTCAACGTGCCCATGGACGGTGAACGCATCACCGACGAAAACCGCATCAACGGCGCGCTGCCCACCATCAAGTATCTGCTCAGCCACGGCGCCGCCCTGATCCTGTGCAGCCATATGGGCAAACCCCACAACGTGTTTAACGACACCTTGAAGCTGAACAAGAAGGAAAAGGCCAAGATCGACGCCCTGCCTGAGGACCAGCAGGCCGCCGCCACCGAAGAAGCCCTGGCCAAGGCCAAGAGCGATGTGAAAAAGTTCAGCCTGGCGCCCGTTGCCAAGCGGCTGAGCGAACTGCTGGGCCAGGAAGTTATCATGGCTGAGGATGTGATCGGCCCCGACGCTCAGGCCAAGGTTGCCGCGCTCCAGCCCGGTCAGGTGATGCTGCTGCAGAACCTGCGCTTCCACGCCGAAGAAGAAAAGAACGATCCCGAATTCGCCCAGAAGCTGGCTTCCTTTGCGGAAATCTATGTGAACGACGCTTTCGGCACCGCTCACCGCGCCCACGCTTCCACCGAGGGCGTTACCCATTACCTGCCCGCCGTGGCCGGTTATCTGATTGAAAAAGAGCTGCGCATCATGGGCGGCGCGCTGGAAAATCCCGAACGGCCCTTCCTGGCCATCCTGGGCGGCGCGAAGGTGTCCGATAAGATCGGCGTCATCAAGAACCTGCTGGAAAAGGTGGATGTGCTCATCATCGGCGGCGGCATGGCTTACACCTTCCAGAAAGCCATGGGCGGCCGCATCGGCAACAGCCTGTGCGAAGACGATAAGATGGACCTGGCCAAGGAACTGCTGGCCAAGGCCGCTTACAAGGGCAAGCGCATCGTGCTGCCTGTGGACAACGAAGCCGGCAACGCTTTCAGCAACGACTGCCTGCACATCACCGTCCATTCTCAGGAAATTCCCGACGGCTTTGAGGGCATGGACATTGGCCCCGTTACCCGCGAGCTGTTCGTGAACGAAGTGCGCCGCGCCCACACCATCATTTGGAACGGCCCCATGGGCGTTTCTGAATTCCCCGTGTTCGCCGAGGGCACCCGCGCCGTGGCGGAAGCCGTGGCGGCCAACCCCGGCATCACCATCATCGGCGGCGGCGACAGCGCTGCGGCCATCCAGAAGCTGGGCTATGCTGATAAAGTGACCCACGTGTCCACCGGCGGCGGCGCTACCCTGGAATTCCTGGAAGGCATCGAGCTGCCCGGCGTGGCCGCGCTGAACGACAAGTAATTTCTTCGCACGGCCTGCGCTGCGCTTGCCCGCGCTTCCGTTCTATGCTTCTTGGC
>CAMOHY010000148.1 GCA_946615495.1 uncultured Clostridia bacterium | reverse complement strand
AAGAAACCACCTGTAACAGGGTGGTTTTTTTGTGCGTTTTTCACAGAATTCATAGATGATTTGGGATGATGGGATACATGTGGAGAGACCTCAAAGCGTGAAGCCCGCCCCAAAATCAATTCCAAAATCAATTTTGAAGCCTCGAAAGAGCCCTGAAACCGTTGATTTTCCTATGTTTTTTGGCACTTGGGCTTGTCAATTCATTCGTCAATCAAGGCCGTAAGCTTGGGCAATTGGAGCCGCCGTGTTCTGGCTTTTGCTTCTACCCTTTACATAGTATTTCAGCGTCGCGCGGATGTTGCAAGCGTTTCTGAAAAGCTGGGGCATAGTGACAAGGCGGTCACGCTGCGGATGTACACCCACGCGAACGATGAAAGCATCAAACGAGCAAGCGAAATCTTCCGGGAAGCATTAAAGAACCAAGCGTAAAGGAAAAAAACAAGCCCGCTAATTAGAGGGTGCGACTTAGGGATTTTCAATCTCTGGGAAAAACGCTATAGGGTATTCCTGAGTCCGCCGTTCATGGCGGATTTTTTCGGTTTTATTTCCGTTTCATTAAATTTGGCGGATTCGATTGACAGGGGCTGTCGAATCAACTATAATACTGCTACATAATTAGCGAACGGACAAAACAGGAAAGAGAGGTACAATATGAAAAGATTATTCATCCTTACTCTGGCGCTGACATGCTGCTTGGCGCTGCTGGCGGCGTTTGCGACGGCGGAAAACGGAGAAAGCGTTTATACGGGCGAATGGTCGCTGACCGGCATGTATTATGATGGAGAATTTTACAGCGTTGATCCGGATGAGGACGATCTTTATTTCATGACGATCACGATGAAAGAAGATAAGGGCCTGGAAATATACTTTGAAGGCTCAAAAGGCAGCGAGAGCTATGAAGGGCAATGGTATACGGATGACCAGGGCAGCTTGCGGACTGTCGTTCAAACCTTTGAATATGAATGGAATGGCACGGAGTACGTTAAGTATGATGTTGAGTACCAGTTGCCAGTTTACTTGGACAATAGCACGGGCGACTTGGTGTTTGACCTGAGCAATTTGTGGCTGGATTCCGCTATGGTTTTTGAAAAAAACACCTCTTCGCCCACTCCCGAACCTACCCCTACGCCCACTCCTACTCCTGCTCCCACGCCTACGCCGGCGCCGGAAAAGGAGCCCAGCTACTCGATCACGGGCGTAACTTATACAGGCAGGGCAGTGGTGGGCAGGCTGGCCCATCTGGACGGGAAGGAAGCCGAAAGCCTGTACGTGCGGGTCACGTTCTACATCACCGGCAACTACTATATGGGCACCATCGGCGAAGTGGCGGCGGACGGCAGCTTTGAGGTGGAGGGCGTAGGGCCCATTGAATACATCACCGTGATGGCAGTGGACGGCGGCGCGGGAAAGCCCCTGGACGCCGAAGAACTGGTTATTTGAACCTGAACGATTCACCCGCCAATTCCGGCGGGTTTTCTATTGATATAGTCCCCTGATTTTCACCACTACATAACCACTACATACACGAAAAACCACTACAAAAAAGCACACAGCAAGCCACGACAAGAAACAGCAAGGAAACCCGCAAGCCCTTGAAAAATCAAGGATAATTCACAATAAGAGAAAACAAGAAAAAACAGCAGAAAACAGATAAAATTGTATTGGTAAGGATGAGGTCCCCAGTTCGAATCTGGATATCAGCTCCAGAAGAAACCACCTGCAACAGGGTGGTTTTTTTGTGCGCTGTTGGGAACCTTTTTTCTTTACGCTCCTTGCCCCCAATTTCCGCTTATGTGCCGGTGAACGCTGCCGTTCCTTCGGGTTTTGGCTCAGAGCAGGCGCCGGGCACCGGATTTTGGGACCGCGGCATCAAGGCAATGATCTGTCCCCCGCTTCCCCTTCCAGCTCCCTGAACACCTTTTCCACGTCCTCATGGAGCAGAAGGCTGGCGCGGCTGTCGGCGGGAGTGGGGTCCCGGTTGATGACCACCAGGTTTTTTCCGCTGAAATAATTTAGAAAGGACGCGGCGGGCTCTACGGACAGGGACGTGCCCGCCACGATCAGCGTGTCGGCGTTGGAAATTTCCCGGCAGGCGCCGATGCACACATATTTGTCCAACGGTTCGCCGTAGAGCACCACCGAGGGCTTAATAACGCCGCCGCACTTGGGGCACCGGGGCAGGCCCACGGCCTCCGTCACCGCCGACAGCGGGTAAGGGGCGTTGCAGTCCATGCAATAATTTTCATGGATGCTGCCGTGGATTTCGTACACCCGGCGGTTGCCCGCCCGCTTGTGCAGCCCATCAATGTTCTGGGTCACGATGCCCCGCAGCTTATCCCGTTTTTCCAATTGGTACAGGTAGCGGTGCGCGGCGTTGGGCCGGGCCTGGGGATGGACCATGTATTTCCTGTAAAAATCAAAAAACGCTTCCGGATGCAGATAAAAAAAGGACTTGCTCAGCATCATTTCCGGGGTCAAATCGCCAAAGTCCTGGGCGTACAGCCCATCCTGGGACCGGAAGTCCGGAATGCCGCTGGCCGTGGACACCCCCGCGCCGCCGAAGAAAACGATGCGGCGGGCGCCTTCTATGATTTTGCGAAGCATGGCCTCTCCTTTTAAAAATAGGGGGGAGCGCGCTCTTTATCCTCCAAGCGGGCTCCCCCATGTATTGTCGAATGGATTTATTCCTCGGTTTCTCCGCCGTCCACTACGTCCTGAAACTCTTCCTCCGGCTCTTCGGCGATCTCTTCGATTTCCGCCATGGCCTCGTCGGGCGTCAAGCCCTCTTCCGCGGCGAATTCCGCCACAGATTCCGCATCGGGCGCGTCGCTTTCCAGCGCTTCCGTTTCCAGGTTTTCCAGTTCTTCCGTGGCTTCCAGGTTTTGTTCGCCGGCTTCCTCCGGGGCGGCCTGCTCTTCGGCCGCGGCCTTCCGCGGGGGCCGGGCGGCGGGCTGGATGCGCTGGATATCCGTAAGCGGATAATCCTTCTGCTCGGTGCTGTCGCCCTTGGGAATGCGCACGCGCACGGTTTCCTTGAGGATATTCAGGTCCACCACCGTGCCCGCGCCGTCGGGCGTCATAACCTCCTTGCCCACCCGCGGCATGCTGCGCCGGGTAGCCTCGTAATGGTCCTCCTCGTATTTGAGGCAGCACATAAGCCTGCCGCAAATGCCGGAAATTTTGGTGGGATTCAGGGACAGGTTCTGTTCCTTAGCCATTTTAATGGAAACGGGCTGGAAATCGCCCAGGAATTGGGCGCAGCACACGGGACGGCCGCACATACCCAGGCCGCCCATCATTTTCGCCTCGTCCCGCACGCCGATTTGGCGCAGCTCAATGCGGGTATGGAAGGCGGAAGCCAGGTCCTTGACCAGGCTGCGGAAATCCACCCGCTTATCGGACGTAAAATAGAAAAGGATTTTGGAATTATCAAAGGTGTACTCGCAGCCCACCAGCTTCATTTGCAGCTTATGCTCCTGCACCTTTTTCTGGCACAGGGCCAAGGCGTCCTTTTCCCTGGCGCGGTTTTCCGCATCGTGCTGGGCGTCCTCCGGCGTGGCGATGCGGATCACCTTCTTCAGGGGCGGCGTAATGAGCTCGTCGCTGACCTCCTTGACCCCCGTTACCACTTCGCCGTATTCCATGCCGCGCACCGTTTCCACGATCACCGCGTCCCCGGCCGTGGGCCAATAATTGCCGGGATCAAAATAATACAGCTTTCCCGCGTTCTTAAACCGAACGCCGATCACACTTGCCATTTTGTCGCTTCCTCCGATATGGTTTGCAAAAGTCCTTCCGATAAAGCCGCCCAGCCCACATTGGCGTTTTTCTGCTTCCGGGCGGCAAAAACAGCCTCCAGCACCGCGCGGATGGCCTGGGGCGGCGCGTTCTGCCAAAGGGCGGGAAAATCATCTGCCGCGTCCTGCTCCTGCAGCATGCGGGCGCGCATCAGCGCCCGAAGCTCCTGCTCCAAAATATCCAGCAGCCTGTCCCCATTATCCTTCTGGTCCTTGAGCGCCTGCATGGCGGCGGGCAAATCGGCCAGGCGGGAAACGGACAAAAAGCTGCGCCGCACCGTATCCCTGGCCTGCCAATAAGAAGCGTCCTCCTGCATGGCCAGGGCGCGGCCCAGGCTGCCTTCGCAGTAGAGCGACAGCGCCTTGGCCCGGTCTCCCGGAACGCCCTTTTCCACCAAAGCCTTTTCCACCCTTTCCCCGCTCCAGGGCTGCATGCGGATGCAGCGGCAGCGGGAACGGATGGTGGGCAGCAGGGCGGATTCCTGATCGCAGGTGAGCAAAAAATAGGTGCCCTCCTCCGCCTCCTCCAGGGTTTTAAGCAGGCAGTTCTGGGCCTGAGCGGTCATGCGCTCGGCGTTTTCAATCAGCACCACCCGCGCCCCGCCCTCCAGCGAATGGCGGGACAGCGCGTCGATCATTTCCCGAAGCGCGTCGATCTTGATGGTCTTTTCCCTGGGGGCAGGAGCGGGAAAAAGGGCGTCCGGATGGGTGCGAGCCAAAAACCGCCTGCAATCCCGGCAGGCGCCGCAGGGGCGCTCCCCCTCGCTGCGGCAAAGCAGGCCTTGGGCCAGCAGCCGCGCCACCGTTTTTTTTCCAATGCCGCTTTCCCCGGAAAGCAGCGTGGCGTGGGCCATACGGCCGGATTGAAAATCATGATAAAGCGCGAGGAGCATTTCGCTCCCCGCAGTGCACGCCCGAAGCGTCAGGCCTTCCGAATCAGTACTTGACAAATTGATCCACCGTCAGCACAAACACCGTAGCGCCGCCCACCGTGACCTCAATGGGATAGGAGGCATACATGCCGGACGACCCGCCCATGGTGACAGGGGACGTGGCGATCTGCTTACGGCTTTTGCACACTTTCTCAATGATGTGCAGGCAATCCTGGAAGCGGCTGTCATCCACACCCACCAACAGCGTGGTGTTGCCGGATTTAAGAAAACCGCCGGTAGTGGCCAGCTTGGTCACGCCAAAGCCATCGTTCATTAAACTGCTGATAAGGCGGGACGCGTCCTCGTCCTGCACAATGGCAATAATCAGTTTCATGGAGTCCTCTCCTTTCATCGCCTTTATTCCGTGGAAAGTCGCTTTCCTGCTTGTATTATACAACATCCGGCTGAAAATATCAACCTGTAACTGTCCAACGCCAGGGCGACCGCTTACGAAAAATGTATACTGGGGGAAACCGCTCTTGGGGCTCCAAGGAGCGGTCAGAGCATCGACAAAGTCGATGCTCTGCCATCGAAAGTCTGCGAGCAGTCTTTCGATGGGAACATCAATTTGCTGTAAAATGGCATTTCCAGGCAGTTCAGCCTGGAAATGCTCATTTTACGGCCGCAAATTGATAGCGGAAGCAACATTCTGTTGCTCCTCGGACCGGCAAAGCCGGTCCTGCGGATTGCTAATGAAAGGGCCAAAGCCCTTTCATCCTTTCCTGGGGTTTGTCGACAGTCTGACCGCTCTTGGGGCTCCAAAGAGCGGTTTCCCCCAGACTCCTTTCCGAGAAAGGCGTATAAGAGATAAGGGAAAACAATTTCCTATGGCATTATTATTGCGATCATAACGCAAAAGCGCCGGTCCTATTTCCCCGGCGCTTTTTTCTGCAGCTCGATTCTTATACGAAGCTCAGGCAAAAAATGTATCAGATTTGGAATGATTTTTGCGTCTTGGCTAAGCTGCGTAGCAGCGCTGCGTTGACCGAAATGAAGCAAGGCCAGAGCGCAAAAGGCGCCCAAAGATTATCATTTTAGATTGAGTTTCGCATTACATTTCCCGGTATTTCCTGGCGCACTCCTTCACGATGGCGTTCATGGCGTCCATCTTTTCCAGCATGTCCTTGGCCAGGGCGATCTGGCAGCGGGTGCGGATCAGGTTGTGCTTTTCCTTTTTCACGTTGAAATACTTATCGCCGTTGATATAGTCGTCCAGGAAAC
>CAMOHY010000147.1 GCA_946615495.1 uncultured Clostridia bacterium | reverse complement strand
GAAGCGCGGTATGAACGCGCTTGTTCGTTCATACCGCGCCTTGGATTTACGCGTTCATTATTCGCCCAGGCCGTAGGTGGCGATGTCTTCTTCGGTGATGGTGCGGGCGTCGAAGCCCTTTTCATCGTTGATGATCTGCTTGAGTTCGTTCAGGCCTTCGATTTCGCCGCCGGCCTGCAGGGTCTTAATCATCTGGTCGATCAGCGCGGCCTGGAAGGGAGAGCACTGGCCATCATAGTTCCAGTTGCCGGCCAGCAGTTCCCGCAGGGCCCACTTGTTGCAGTCAAAGCCCATCACGATCACGTCGCCGTTGACGCCGTGGGTGATGCCGTTGGCATCCAGAGCAGCCACAACGCCCTGGGCCATGCCGTCGTTTTCAGCGTACACGATGTTGAACTTTTCACCGGCGTTGATGGCCGCCTCGGCGATCTTGCGGGCTTCGTTGGGGTCCCAGCTGTCGCCGCCGGTGCCTTCGCGCACCATGGTCCACTTTTCGTCCGCTTCGCACTTTTCCTGCAGGGGCTCAGAGCGGCCAATCTGCGCGGCGGAGCCCAGCTGGCCCTGAATGTGCAGCACGTTGTATTCCTCCAGGCCCAGGCTTTCCAGCCAAGCCACGGCGGTAACGCCTTCATTGCGCATGTCGGAAACCACAGCCGCGGTGTACAGGTCGGGAGAGCAATCGATCATACGGTCGAACAGGAACACGCCGATGCCGGCTTCCTGGGCAGCAGCCAGGGTTTCATCCCAGCCGGTGGTTTCAGCGGCGGACACCAGAATGTAATCCACGCCTTGGGTGATGAAGGTGTTGGCGGCTTCCAGCTGCTTATCGGCGGTGGGAGCGGTGACGAACTTGGCGTCATAGCCGTTTTCGGCGGTGAACACGGCGTACAGGTCGTTTACGTTGGCTTCGCGGTAGCCGGATTCAGCGGGGTCCAGATTGATGATGCCAACTTTGATGAGGTCCTCCGCCTGGGCAAAGGACATGAGGCCAGCGCACAGGACCAGCGCCAGAACCAGAGCAAACAATTTCTTCATGGGGTTTTCCTCCTTCGGTTATTTGAGATCGCTTTCGACCTCTTGTTAGGAAGAAAATACACCATTTGAGACAAAATTGAAATGCAATATTTTTCTTTTCCAGTTCAAATTTATTGTGATTTTTCCCATTTTGGCTATTTCAGGTTCAAAATTCTTTTATTTCGTTTCAATTTGATTCTGCGCCCGGTATTCGCCCGGCGTGAGCCCCAAATTTTTCTTAAACAGGTAGCTGAAATAATGGGCGTCGTTGTAGCCGGCCTCCAGGGCGATTTGGGCGCTTTTTTTGTCCGTCCCCGCCAAAAGCTCCTTGGCCCTGTTCAGCCGCAGCCAGGTCAAATATTCCGTAAAGGTCTTTCCGCTTTCCTGGGCGAACACGGTGGAAAACCGGCTTTCGCTCATGCCCACAGCCCGCGCCACGTCGCCCAGCATCAAATTGGAATCGGTAAAATGTCCGGCCATATACAGCTTGGCCCGCGCAGTGACGGTGCGGGCGTTTCCCCCGTCCCCCGCGTCGCCAAAATCGCGCGCGCCCACGATCATGGCCTTGCCGTTGGCCTGGTCCGCCAGCACATGGCGGATGTGGGCGGCGCTTTTCATGCTTTCTAAAATGCCGCTGGGCGAGGCCACCGTTTCCCCAATGCTGACCTGGATATTTTCGCAGCCGCTTCTTTGCATTTCCGTTACGGCGGAGGAAGCGAAGGAATAAGCCCGCTCCTCGGCGTCGCTGTCGCTGTCGCCCAGAATCAGCACCCGGCCGCCGGTGCGGCTGCCCGTCACATAGGCGATGCCGCCGCTGCTCTCGGCCAGCTCCCGCAGGGCCTCCAGCCCCCGGCCGGCGGGGGAAAAGGCCGCGTCGATCACCACATAACGGCCCGCGGTAAGCAGCACGCCCATGCCGCGCAATTGGCTCACCACCGTTTGGGCGTCGGACGCCGCCGCGTCCTCCGAATACAGGGTGCTGAGCAGCTTTTCCTTTACGAACTCATTTCCGCCCTCCGCCCTGGGCCGCGCTTCGCCCCGGCCGCGGCCCTCCTGCTCCGCCTTGAGCAGGGCGCTCACCCGGTCCAGCACCTGGCGCAGTTCGCTGGCGGTAATGGGCTTGAGCAAATATTCCTTCACGCCCAGCTGAATGGCCTGGCGGGCGTAATCAAACTCATCATAGCCGCTCAAAATCACAATGCCGATCCAGGGCATCTGCCGCCGCACGACGCGGCAAAGCTCCAGCCCGTCCATGAAGGGCATGCGGATATCGGTAATCAAAATATCCGGCTTGGTATCCCGGATCATGGACAGGGCAATTTCCCCGTCCGGCGCTTCCCCAACCAATTGATAATCCGTTTCATTCCAGGGAAAGGAATTGCGTATCCCCTCCCGGATCACGATCTCGTCGTCAGCCAGAAAGACTTTGGTCATTTTCTATTTCCTCCCTGGTGCGGCAGGGAACGCGGAAGGATACCCGCGTGCCTTCCCCGCCGCTTTCGATGCGCAGGCCCTCCGGCTGATTATAATACAGCCGGATGCGCAAATTCACGTTTACCAGGCCGAAGCCGTGCACGCCGGGCGTTTGGGCCATTTGCTTTTCCGCCATGCGGCCGCGGAGGGCCCGCAGGGTTTCCCCGTCCATCCCCTTGCCGGTATCGCTGACGGTGAAGATCAGGCTGCCCCCTTCCAGCCGGCCCGTCACCTGAATCCTTCCCCCGCCCCGCTTATACTTGATGCCGTGGTACAGGGCGTTTTCCACCAAAGGCTGGAGCAGCAATTTTAATATGTAATACCCGTCCATTTCGTCCGGGATATCGATATCATAATCCAAAATGTCCCGGTACCGGGTCTTTTGAATGCTCAGATACCCGGCGATATGCTTCTTTTCCTGGCTGATGGGAATCCAGTCCGCCCCGGAGGACAGGCTGATGCGGAAAAAGTCGCTCAGGGCGCGGGTCAGCTGGATGACCTCCTGCTGCTCCCCCGCTTCCGCCTTCCACACGATGGCGTCCAGGGTGTTGTAAAGAAAATGCGGATTAATCTGGGCCTGCAGGGTGCGCAGCTCCGCTTTTTTCAGGTTTCTTTCATCCAGGATGCGCTGCTGCATCATGGCGTCCAGGTTATCCGCCATAATGTTCACCTGCCCCGTCAGGTTCCACAATTCTTCCACGCTGGTGGCGGGCAGCCGGGCGCTCATATCCCCCTCAGCCAGGCGGGCGGTGACGCTTTCCAGCTTTTCAATGGGTTCCCTAACGAAGCGGGCGGTGGACCGGCCCATGCGGTTGGCCAGCAGCAGGGTAAACAGCACCAGCCCCACTTCCGACGCCGCGGTATACAGCACCACCTTATTCAGGTACGCGCTCATGACCGCGGCGGAATTGATTTCCCCGGTGATGTAATCGTTCAGCATGCTCACCACCAGCTCCGCCACGTCCCGGACCTCGCTTAAAATTTTTTCGTTGGTGGTCACTTTTTCGCCCAGGAGCAGGTTATCCCGTATCTGATCCACATACTGGGTCAGGGTGTCCATGGTGCGCCGGGCAATCACCAGCTCCAGCCGTCCGCTTTCCCCGGTGCTCCTGGATATTTGCTCCATGGTGCCGTTCACCTGGCCGATGAGGGCGTAGGTGCTGCTTTCCTCCATGGTTTCCCGGCCGCTGACCACCCGCCATACCGCGCCGGGAATTTCATCGGAAATCAGCGGCTTTAAGGCGGCGATGGTGCCCATACGCTCCATGGACCGGGAATACCGCCCGGCGAAAACCAGCATCATCGTCAGGCTGATGACCACCGGCACCACCAGCAGCAGCACCACCCGCCAGCTCATGCCCTTGATGCGGCTGACGATGCTTTGGTTCCATTTTTGCTTTCCCATGTCAATACCCCCTGGGCGGCAGGGCGGACAGATCGTCGGCGTCGCAGAACGCGCGTTCCACGGGATGGATCACCCGGTCCACCCTTTGCCCCTCCTTTACCGCCTGGGCGGTTTCCATCAACAGGGAGCCCAGCATGGGCGTGCATTCCACGATGCAGTTGATTTTTCCCGCCTTCAGCACGTCGATGGCTTCCTGGCCGCCGTCGATGGAGATGAGAAGCATATCCTTTCCCGGCGCAAAGCCCTCCTGCTCAATCTGCGGCAGGGCCCCCATGGTCATTTCATCGTTGTGGCTGAAGATCACGTCGATCTTCTCCCCGTACTTTTCCAGCAGGTAGCGCATGCACTCCGCGCCCCGGCTGCGCAGGAAATCTCCGTTCACGCTTTCCAGCAGCTCCATCCTTTCGTCTCCCGCCACGGTGTCCCAGAATCCGTCATGGCGCTGCTTCATGGGCGTGGAATTCTCCGTGCCCGTAATTTCCACAATGCGCAAATGGTCCCGCCCCATTTCGTCCGCCTTTTTCATCAGGTATTCCGCCGCCATCACGCCCTCCCGGTAAAAATCCGCGCCGATTTGGCTGACGTACAGGCTTTCATCCTCCGTTTTGATGGTCCGGTCCACCAGGATCACGGGAATGCCCGCCTGCTTGGCCTCGGTGAGCACGTTGTCCCACCCCTCTTCCACGATGGGCGAAAAGGCGATCACGTCCACCCGGTAGGCGATGAAACGGCGGATGGCGTTGATTTGGTTTTCCTGCTTCTGGTTGGCGTTGTCCATCATCAGGCTGACGCCGTATTCCTTGGCTTTATCCTCAATATCCTTCGTATTGCCGATGCGGAAGGAGCTTTCGCTGCCCAGCTGGCTGAAGCCCAGCACCAAATTCGGTTCCTCCGCCTTGGGCTTTTCCTGGCAGCCGCACAGCATAGCGCAGCAAAGAAGCAGCGCAATCAAAGCATAAATTTTCCCGTTCATGATGCTGGGCCTCCCTCGTCCTTGGCGCGTTATCCATTCTTTTTTCATTGTAATGTTCTCTCTTTCCCTTCATTTTCCCTGCCTGCCGGCGCGATTTCTGGTTTTCCGGCTGAAACAAGGTTCCCCCGACCCCTTCCGAAAAAAATAAAGATTCTGCCTTGCATCTGTTCAGTCGCAAATGGCAGGAAACTTTCAGGCGTCTTTCTTTCCTGACGGCTGAACAGCCCCCTTTTCTTATAAAAAACGCCTGCCCCAAGCGGTGGAGACAGGCGCGCGCATTTCTGAATATTTTTTTACGCTTCCCAATCCGGAAACCGCTCCCGGAAGGTGGAAAAGCAGTATTTCCGCATCACCGGCTCATACACCGCGCCGGCGTATTCCTCCAGCTTGCCCAGGTCGTGCAGGTATTGCAGCACGGTGTAGCGGTCCCGGAAGGTGCGGCCCCGGAGAATGCCCTCCGTATACCGCTTTTTATCCGTCACGGTAAAGGGAATTTGCAATGTTTGCTGCAATCGCTCAATGCGGTCAAAGGCGGGCAGGTATTTTTCAATCAGCCGTTTCATATGCGCGTCCTCCGTTTCCCGATAGAGCCTGCGGAAAATTTCGATGGCCGTGAAGGTGCCCTCGCCCACCTCAATGCCGTGCAGATTGGGCACCTTGCCCTCCTCCACGTCCATGACCTCCCAGGTTTGGCCGATCATATGCTCCGTGCCGGAGGCGGGGCGGGAGGAGCCGCAGAAGGCGATACATTCGCCGGACAGGATGAGCCCTTCGCTGGCGGCGCGGATGGCGGAAAAATCCCGGTCCTTCAGCGTGGCGGAGGCGGAAACGCACTGGTCCGTGGCCTTGAGCACCATATCGGCAATCTTTTCGCAGTAATATTCCCCGTTCCTGTCCCGGCTGATTTCCCAGTCCAGGATGGCTACGTATTTGCCAATCATGTCCCCCACGCCGCTGAGCAGCAGCGGATAAGGGGCCTGCGCGTTCACGGTCAGGTCAATGATGATATGCCGGGCGATGGAGCAGTTGTACACGATTTTTTTCCGTCCATTCAGCAGCGGCGCCACCACGGAGGCGTAGCCGTCCATGGACGGGGCGGTGCCCACCACGCCGTAGGGAATGCCCAGCCGGTAGCTGACCATGCGGCAGGT
>CAMOHY010000146.1 GCA_946615495.1 uncultured Clostridia bacterium | reverse complement strand
TTGCGCCCCGCTCCCGAACCCTCTCTCATGGGCCCGTTCCCTGAGCGCTTGAATATATTACCACGAAACACCCCCGCCTGTCAATCACTTTTTTTAATTTATTTTCCTTTTTTCTCTTCTTTTTAATTTTTACGAACATTTCCCTTTTCTTCGCGTTCATTCATTCGCCGTTTATTCCAATCCTTCCGGAATCAACTCCGCGCAATCGTTCGTATTTAAAAAGAACATATGTTCTTATTTTGATGAATTTTCCCGCCTTCTCTACGAAAAAAAGCCCGTTCGCACGAGCTTTTTCTCCTTTGTTTTTCAGGCTATGGCCGAAAAATCTCTGGCCGCGTCCTGGATGAACCGCTCAAAAGCGGGCACATCGGTATGATTGGAGGCGAAGCACAGCACCAGGGGATGATGCGCAAAGATGATGCCCACATCGTGGGTGATTCCCTCGTCCTCCCCTGTTTTATGGGCAATTTTTGTGCCATGGAGAAAGAAGGGCATTTTGCCGTTCAGCCGCTGATTGAGCAGGATGGACAGCATTTCCCGGTCCGCCTCCGGGGAAACGCACTGCTCCCGATAGATTTTTTCCAATAAGACGCCCATTTCCCAGGCGGTAATGGTATTTTCGATTCCGCGGGCGGCGGCCTGCCCGTCAAACAGCTTCCGGCGCAGGGTGGTTTGGGAAAGGTCCAGGCCCCGCAGGGTCTGATTGACATTTTCCATGCCCAGCCGGTCAATGAGAATATTGGTGGCGGTGTTGTCGCTGAGGATTATCATGAGCACGCACAAATCCCGCAGGGTAACGGAAAGGCCGTCGTGCAGATAGGTCAAAGCGCCGCAGGAAGGCATTTTCTGCTCCGGACGGATAGAAAACGTTTCTTCCATAGAAACCAGCCCATCCCGCGCCTGGCGGAAGGCCTCCACCAGGATCGGAATTTTGATAACGCTGGCCGCCACCAGGGGGATATCCGCCTGATATGCCCACGCTTCCCCGGTAGCCAAATCTTTTCCAAAAACGCTGACCTCGCCCGGCAAGGATGCCAGGCGAGGAAGCATAGCGCGCAACGTTTCCTGAAAATTTTCCCTCATATCTTCAGCACAGCCCTCGCAATGGTAAAATAAATGAACAAAGAACTCATATCCACCACCGTGGTAATCATAGGACTGGCCATCAAAGCGGGGTCCAGCCCCAAGCGCTTGGCCAGCATGGGCATAGCGCAGCCCAGGGCCTTGGCCAGCACGATGGTGCAGAACAGGGCGGCCGCCACCACGAACGCCACCCCCCATTCCGCGCCGTTGATGAACCGCACCCGGAAAATGGTGAAGGTGAACAGCACAGCGCCAACGATAAGCGCCACGCGGAATTCCTTCCACAGCGCCCTGAAGAAATCCTTTAAGGTGATCTGGCCCAGAGAAAGGCCGCGAATAATCAAAGTGGAGCTTTGGGAGCCGCAGTTGCCGCCGGTATCCATCAGCATGGGGATGCAGGCGGTCAGGATGATGCCCACGGCGGCGTTGCTGCTGAGCACGTCCTCATAATGGGTAATAATCATGCCGGTAAAAATGGCAATGACGGCCATCAGCAAAAGCCAGGGAATACGGTTCAAGGCCAGCTTGAAGGGAGACGTTTTCAAATATTCGTCATCCGAAGGCGTCAAGGCGGCCATCTTTTCAAAGTCTTCCGTGGTTTCTTCTTCGATGACGTCCATGATATCGTCCGCCGTGATGATACCTACCAGACGTTCTTCCTTATCCACCACGGGAATGGCCATCAAATCGTAATGGCGCACCAGCTCGGCCACCTTTTCCTGGTCGTCCAGGGTCTGGACGGAAACAGGATTGCGGTCCATGATATCGGAGAGCACGGTGTCCTCCGAAGCCAGAATCATTTTCCGCAGGGCCAGGGTGCCGATCAGGTGATGGGTGGCATCGATGATATACAGGGTGTAAATGGTCTCCTTATCCAGGCCCTCCCGCCGGATGATCTCCATGGCGCCCCGCACGGTTTCGTCGCTGCGGAATTCCAGGTATTCGATGGTCATCAGGGACCCGGCGGAATTGTCCGGATACCGGAGGAACTGATTAATCAGGTTGCGCTTTTCCGTGTCCGTGCTCTGGAGCACCCGGCGCACCACGCTGGCGGGCAGTTCCTCCAAAAAGTCCACGGCGTCGTCCAGGAACATATCGTCGATCAGGGCGCGGATTTCCTGGTCGCCAATGGATTCAATCAAGGTCTGCTTCTGCTCCGCGGACATGTAGCTGAACACGTCGGCCGAAATATCCTTGGGCAAAATGCGGAACACCAGCAGCAGCTTTTCCTTATCCAGCGTTTCCATGTACTGGGCGATGTCCACCTCGTTGAGCATCATCATCGCCCCGCGCAGTTCGCCATGGCGGCCTTTTTCCAATAAATCATTCAACCGTTTTTGAATGGCTTCCCATTCCATGGGATTCACCTCCCCTATTCTTTTGAACCCGTAATTGCGCGGAAAGGCCGCTTGCAGGAATTTTTTTGCTGTGTTTCCCCACACGCAAAAAAGCCCTCTTCCTTGTGCAAGCGATGGCTTTCCATTTCGGAAACAGGAACAGCCCTGTTTCCTTAGACTATACGACGTTCAGCGATGCAAGAGGGGGACGGACCGGATCAGATCAAAGATGACGCGCCAATGAGCGCGCCTGACGCGATCGCGGCACGCCTTCGCTCACTTGGCATCTCTCGCCGTCGCCCATTGACTGTCACCTCCCTGTTTTCATGTAGTAATTAGTATATGTCCAAATTCTGGCCTTGTCAACCCAAATCAAAACGCAAAAAGATTTCTTAATTATTTTGAAACATTTTTCGCTTTTTTGACAGGGCGCGTCCTTTTTTCCCCAGCTCTTTCCAGCGCCCAGGCTTCCTTCCTGGCCCTGCTTTTCTCCATCCCGTCCTCCACGGCGGAAGCGATGAATAGGCCGGCTACGCACGCGCCCAATGCGGCCATGACCCACGGCGGCCCGCCAAGCGCGGCGCCGAGCGCCAAAAAGCAAAGCTCCGCCACGGAAAAGCCCAGTGTGGCATAATGCCTGCGGCGCAGGGGATGGCGAAAAAGCACATACAAAAAGCAAGCCGCGTCCAGCAGGTAAAACAGGCCGGGGGTAGCAAACCGTCCGCGCACGAAAGCCTTCCTCCTTCTTGAAAAAAAGGATAGCATCTTTTCCCTTTTCCACCAGAGATTTTTGCTCCATTTCCGCGGAACGGCGCCCAATCTGTCATTCATCGGGAACGAAAAAACGCCGGACGGCTTGCGAAAAGCGGTTTCCCTGTTCTATAATAATAGAAAGGATACGTTTAGGACGAAGGGAGGCGGCGGCGTGACGGTATGTGGAATAATTGCGGAATACGATCCCTTCCATAAGGGGCACGAGCGCCACCTTCGTTTGGCGCGGGAAAAAACGGGGGCGGACTATATCGTCTGCGTCATGAGCGGCAGCTTTACCCAGCGGGGCCAGCCCGCCCTGCTGCCCGCCCACGCCCGCGCGGAAATGGCCCTCAAGTGCGGGGCGGATATCGTGCTGCAATTGCCCTACGCCTTTTCCGTGCGGGAGGCCGAATACTTTGCCCTGGGCGGGGTTTATATCCTGCACGCGCTGGGCTGCGTGACCCATCTGAGTTTTGGGTGCGAAACGGATGATCTTTCCCTGCTGCAAAAAGCGGCGGCCTGCCTGGAAAGGCCGGAAGCAGCCTTTACCGCCGCCTTGCAGGCGGGCCTTGGCCGGGGGCTTTCCTTTGCCGCGGCCCAGGGGGCGGCCCTGAAAGGGGCGCTGGGCCCGGCGGCGGAAGGCTTGAGCGCGCCAAACGCCGCGCTGGCGCTGTGCTATCTTCGTTCGCTGCTGCGTTTAAACAGCCCCATTCAGCCTGTGCCCATTCTGCGAAATGCGGATTACCACGCGGCAGAGCTAAAAGCGGACGCGTATCCCTCCGCCTCCGCCCTGCGGGGCGCCATCCTGCGGGGAGATTGGCCAGGGGTGGCGTCGGCGGTGCCGGAAAACGCGCTGCCAGCGCTACGCCGGGCCGTGGCGGAGGGCCTTTGCCCGCCGGATGGGCTGGACAGCGCCCTGAGGCATACGCTGCTGCTTGCCCGGCCCGAAGCAATAGCCCGCTGGCCGGGAGTGGACGAGGGGCTGGAGCAGCGCATCCTGGCCGCCGCCGGAAAAACAGTAAACCGGGAGGCGCTCATCGATGCGGTTAAGACCCGGCGCTACACCCGCGGGCGCATCAGCCGCGCCCTGTGCCACGGCTTGATGGGCGTGGAAAAGGCGGATTTGCCGCCGCTTCCCGATCATGCCCGGATATTGGGCTTTCGGGAACAGGCAAGGCCCCTGCTGCGGCGCATGCAGGCCTCCGGCTTTCCCCTTTTCTCCCGCCCAGCCAAGGACGAAAAAGCCGCCCTGGACCTTCGGGCGGATGAACTGTGGCGCATCGGCGCGGGCCTGCCCCTGGGCGACACGTACCGCCGGCAGCCGGTCATCGTTTCCCCATGATACAAAAGAGGAGGACGCAAGAAAATGAGGATTATCTTTGTGCGCCACGGCCAGCCCAATTATGAATTGGACTGCCTGACGGAAATTGGCCGCCGCCAGGCCCAGGACGCAGCCCTGCGGCTTGAAAAAGAGGGCATTGAAGCCGTGTATTCTTCTCCCTTTGGCCGGGCCAAGGAAACGGCGCAGGCCACCGCCGGTTTATTGGGCCTGCCCGTCCAGGTGCTCCCCTTCATGCACGAGCTGTACTGGGGCAACAATGAGGGCAAGCCGGTGTTTTCCCACGGCCACCCCTGGGAAACGGCCAATGAGCTCATGCGCCGGGACGTGGACATTTCCCTGCCCGGCTGGGAAACGCACCCCCTCTACGACAACAACGTGGTGGTGGGCGAAGTGGACCGGGTGGCGCGGGATACGGACGCCTGGATGCTCACCCTGGGCTACGAGCGCGCCGGGCATTATTACCGCTGCGTAAACGCCGCCCACCCCGGCACGGTGGCCCTGTTCAGCCACGGCGGGTCCTCGGTGGCCATGCTGTCCCGGCTGATGGACCTGCCCTTCCCCTATCTGTGCGCCGTGATGCACGAGCCCTTTGCCAGCATCAGCGTGCTCCGCTTTTCCGACAAGGTGGGGCAAGCCGCTCTGCCCTGCCTGGAATTGGCCAACGACGGGCGGCATGTTCCCTATGGGCAGGAGGCGCCATGAGCAATAAGCTGCACGTATACACCGGCCCCGGCAAGGGAAAAACCACGGCGGCCATGGGCCTTGCCCTGCGCAGCCTGGGCCACGGCGGCAGGGTGCTGATCGCCTGCTTTATGAAAAACGGCGAATCGGGCGAATTGAAAGCTTTCCGCGCATTTCCCAACGTTTCCATTCATCTGCCGCCGCCCATGGAAAAATTCACCTTTCAAATGTCTCCGGCGGAATTGCGGGAAACCGCCCAGGCGCAAACGGCCTTCGCCCGCTCCCTTATCGCCGCGCTGAACGCGCTGCGGCCCCAGACCATAATCCTGGACGAGCTGTGCCCGGCCCTGGCCAATGGCCTGATAGATGAAGAAGCGGCCCGCGCCCTGCTCTCCGCCGCCCTCAGCGCCGGAGAGACCGCCGTCACCGGCCGGGACGCGCCGGATTGGCTGGTAAAGGAAGCGGACTACGTTAGCCGCATCCTGAGCGTTAAGCATCCTTACGATACGGAGGGGCTTGCGGCCCGGCCCGGCGTGGAATGGTAACGCCTGAATAAAAAAAGATTTTCTTCGCTTCCTTTGGCAGCGCCGGCTTTGCCGGTCCGAGAAGCAACAGCAGGTTGCTTCCGCTATCAATTTGCTTAAAATAAGCGCTTCCGGGCAAAATGCGCGGAAGCGCCCAGACTGTCGACAAACCCCAGGAAAGGATGAAAGGGCTTTGGCCCTTTCATCAATAATCCGCAGGACCGGCTTTGCCGGTCCGAGAAGCAACAGCAGGTTGCCTCCGCTATCAATTTGCTTAAAATAAGCGCTTCCGGGCAAAATGCCCGGAAGCGCCATTTTATCAGCAAATCG
>CAMOHY010000145.1 GCA_946615495.1 uncultured Clostridia bacterium | reverse complement strand
CCTCAAAGGCATAGGTGGGCACGCCGTTCAGCCGCCAGGCCATGGTGGTGAGCAGCCCGCAATGGGACAGGCGGAATTCCTGCCCCGCGTTCATGAGCATAAAGCAGCCGGTGCCATAGGTGTTTTTCACATCGCCGGGGCGGAAGCAGGCCTGGCCGAACAGGGCCGCGTGCTGGTCGCCCACCAAGGCGGCCACGGGAATTCTTTCGCCCAGCAAATCCTCCCGCAGCATGCCCACCACGTGGGCTGTGTCCACCACCTGGGGCAGTATTTCCCGCGGAATATCCAGGATAGAAAGCAGCTCATCATCCCATTCCTGGGTGTGCAGGTTAAACAGCATGGTGCGCCCGGCGTTGGTGGCATCCGTCACGTGGGGATGGCCCTCCACCAGGTGCCAGGCCAGGAAGCTGTCCACGGTGCCAAAGCAGATTTCTCCCTTTTTCGCCCGGTCCCGAAGCTTCAATTCATCCAGCAGCCATTTGATTTTGCTGCCGGAAAAATAAGCGTCCGGCACCAGCCCGGTCTTTTCCCGAATCACATCGCTGTAGCCTTGGGCAACCAGCTTTTCAATGATCGGCGCGGTGCGGCGGCATTGCCACACGATGGCGTTGTACAGGCACGCGCCGGTGGCCCTCTCCCACAGGAACGTGGTTTCCCGCTGGTTGGTAATGCCTACGGCGGCAATTTCCTTGGGGTCTATTTCCGCCTTGCGCACGGCGGCGCGCAGCGCCTCGATCTGGGTGGATAAAATATCCGCCGGGTCATGCTCCACCCAGCCGGGGTGGGGATAATGCTGGGGAAATTCCTGGGCAGCGGCGGCCACCATATGCCCCTCCAGGGTGAACACCACCGCGCGGGAGCTGGTGGTGCCTTGATCCAAAGCCACCAAATAGCGTTTGTTCATCATCAGGAAAGCTCCTCCTTCGGGAAAGAAACAAGTTTTTTTCTTGTTATTCAGTGTACCACATTTTTCCTTAATATTCAACCAAATATCACAAAAAGCGGCTGGAAATTTCCAGCCGCTCAGCGCATCGACAAGGTCGATGCGCTGCCATCGAAAGTCTGCACGCAGTCTTTCGATGGGAACATCAATTTGCTGTAAAATGGCATTTCCAGGCAATTTAGCCTGGAAATGCTCATTTTACGGTCGCAAATTGATAGAGGAAGCGGCTTTCAGCCGCTCCTCGGCGACGTACACGCCGCCGCCTGCGGATTGCTGATGAAAGGGCTGCGGCCCTTTCATACTTTCCTGGGGTTTATTGACAATCTGAGCGGCTGGAAATTTCCAGCCGCTTCTGCAAATCCATTTTATTTATCCGTTGTAGCCTTTATCCGTTGTAGCCGCGGGGATTTTGCTTTTGCCAGTTCCAGGCGTCGCGGCACATCTCGGTCAGGTCCCGGCGGGCCTGCCAATGGAGCAGTTCGCGGGCGCGGGTGGCGTCCGCGTAGCACACGGCGATATCGCCCGCCCGGCGGGGCGCGATTTCATAAGGGATGGTGAGGCCGTTGGCCTTTTCAAAGGCGTGCACGATGTCCAGCACGCTGTAGGGCGTGCCGGTGCCCAGGTTAAAAATTTCCACGCCCTGATGCTTCATGGCGTAATCCAGCGCGGCCAAATGGCCCTCCGCCAGGTCCATCACGTGGATATAATCCCTTTCGCCGGTGCCGTCGCGGGTAGGATAATCGTTGCCAAACACGCACAGATGGTCCAGCTTCTTGGAGGCCACCTGGCAGATAAAAGGCATCAAATTGTTGGGAATGCCAGAGGGGTCCTCGCCAATGCGGCCGCTTTCATGGGCGCCGATGGGGTTAAAGTAGCGCAGCAGGATAAAGGAACGGGTGGGGTCCGCCTTGGCCACGTCGGTCAATATCCTTTCGCTGATCCACTTGGTCCAGCCGTAGGGATTGGTGCAGCCGGTGGGAAAATCCTCCCGCAGGGGCATTTCCTGGTTGGTGCCGTACACCGTGGCGGAGGAGGAGAACACCAGCACCCGGCAGTTGAACCGGGGCATGACCCGGCACAGCGTCATGGTGGCGTCCAAGTTATTCTGGTAATAGTCCAGCGGCTTTTCCACCGATTCGCCCACGGCCTTCAGCCCGGCGAAATGAATGACGGCGTCGATGGCGTATTGCTCAAAAACGGACGTTACCGTTTTTTCATCGGTGCAGTCGCCCACGATGAGGGGCGCTTTTTTCCCTGTCAGCTCTTCCACCCGGCGAAGCGCCTCCGGGCTGGAATTGTACAGATTGTCCAGAACCACCACTTCGCTGCCCTGTTCAAGCAGGCACAGCGCCGTATGAGACCCGATGAAGCCGGCGCCGCCGGTCAGTAATACGCGCATGAACGCATCCTCCTTCAGCTTGTTTCACTTTAATAATAATAGCGCCGGAGAGAGCTGTCAATATGGAAAAAAGAATTTTCAGTCGTTTGCCCAGCCCCTTCGCACGGCGATTTCGTACACGCCCTGGGCCATGCCCTCCGCCAGCCATTGCTGGTAAACGGGAGAGGAAAGCAAATAATCCTCACGGGGCGTGGACATGTAGCCCATTTCCACCAGGAAGCAGGTCATTTTCGCCCAGTTGTTGCCCACGAACTGGTCCGACAGCGTAACGAAGCCATACTTATCATCCAGCGGATAGCCCACCCGCGTTTTCATGGCGTTGATGAGCAGTTCTCCCATGGCGCGGTATTCGTATTTATCCGCTACGGCCTTGGCGTAATCGGAGTTAAAGGGGGCGTAAACGGAGAAGCCCAGCTTGGTGTTGGACTGCCGGGTGTCGGCGTGCAGGCGCAGCATAATGTCCGCGTTCCCGTCCTCCGCCGCCTGGCAGCGCTCCTGATTGGTTAAAAACTGGTCCTGCCGGGTACGGGTCATCACCACGTTGGCGCCCTGGCGCAGCAATTCATCCCTTAGCACCATGCCAATTTCCAGCACCACGATGGATTCCTTGCGCATGGTGGCCACGCCCTGAGCCATGCCGCTGGTGCCCGCGGTGCGTCCCTGCAGGCCGGGGCCCAAGGGCTCCATCACCGGGCGGCCGTTTTCCTGGTGGCCGGGGTCGATGCACACGGTCACGCCGGAGAGGCGGCCTTCCTGCCGCTCCGCGGCCTCCGGCGCTTCATAGCCCTTGCGCACCGTATCCTCTTCCATCACCGCCCCTTTGCCGCTCAGCACCTGCACGGTGGTCAGGGCGCGGGCATAGGTAAGGGGCAGGGCCACTTCGCCCTTGTACGTTCCATCCGCCTGGGGATAGACGGGAAAGGACGCTGTTTCCTGCTTGTTGCGCACCCGCAGCACCATATAATCGGTGCCCGCGCAGGAAAAGGAGTAAGAAAAGCCTTCTATGGTTTCCTGCAGCTGCAGGTTGGCCACTTTGCCATTCGCCTTCCCCCTGGGCTTTGCGTATCCCGCCTCGGCGGGCACCTTGATGGTGCCGGAGGCCAGCTTCCGCTCGTTGCTCAGGTTTTCGATGTTCACGCTCACCTTGCCGCCCGCTTGGGAATAATGCAGGCCGATTTTGCCTTCAAACAATCCGTCCTGGGCATAGAGCACAATTTTGCCGCTCTCCTCCGGCGCGGAATAAGAGAGGAGCACAAAATCCTCATCCGGCAGATAAACGGAATAGCCGATATCGTTCCCATCCAGCGTCAGGCTGATGGGCGCGGCGGCCTGGGCGGAAAATGCGGGCAGCAGGAGCAGCAAAAGCAGCAGGGGGAGAAAAAACTTGCGCGGCATGGTCGATCTATCCTTTCGATACCTTTCAGGACAGGCGGACGAAAGCCGCGCAGTCCTGTTTTTTATTCTATCATGCTTTGCGCCGCTTGGCAATTGCGGAACTGGAAATAATATGTTAAAATATCTCTTTGAATAGGAAAAAAGGAGAAGCTCATGGACGGAGAAAAGAACAGGAAAAAGAAATCCAAGCGCGTGGGCTTTCTGGGCAGGCTGCTTTCCCGCCTGCCCAGCAATCAGCCGTTGCTGTATCCTTTGTATCTGGCGGCCCAGCTGGACACGGTGATGGAGGAATATGCTTCGCCCCGCGTGCCGCAGGCCTTCGATGGCCTGACCATCGCTTTTTTGTCCGACATCCACTACGGCGCCCTGTTCAAGGAGGACCGGGTGCGCAGCCTGGTCCAGCGGGTAAACGATTTGCAGGCGGATGTGGTGCTGCTGGGCGGCGACTATGGGGAAAACTCCGACGGCGCGGTGGCATTTTTTCAATTAAATCCCGGTTTCCAGGCCAAAATCGCCGTGCTGGCCGCCCTGGGCAACCACGACAGAACCCTTCCCGATGAAAATTACGGCAAGCTGCGAAAGGCCATGTTCGAGGCGGGCGTCATCCGCGTGTCCAACGGCGCGTACATGCTGGAACGGGATGGGCAGAAGCTGGCCTTCGCCAGCACCGACGATTATTTTAATGGCCAGCCGGACCTGGAGCGGGTGGCAAAGCTGTGCCGCCCGGCGGACTTTACCGTGTTTTTTCCCCACAATCCGGATATTCTGCCCTTGACCTATCAGCTGCCCGGCGGCCCCTTTTATCAATTGGCCCTCTGCGGCCACACCCACGGGGGCCAGGTGGCCCTGTTTGGCCGCAGCATCAAGTATTCCAGCCAAACGGGCCGGCGCTACCTGTCCGGCTGGTTCCACGAAAACGGGGTGGATATCCGGGTGAGCAACGGCGTGGGCACCTCCGGCATTCCCGTGCGCTTGGGCGCCCGGCCCCAGATTCATTTGATTACCTTGAAAAAAGCGCAATGAAAAATTCCCGGCAGGTGCGAATCGCACGCCTGCCGGGAATTGTTATATCAAAGCCGTAAAGGCTATTCAGCTTTTGTACGCTGCCAGGGGTTTGGTTTTCACACCGCGTCCTTGTTTTCCTGCTTCACAATGTAGGAATCGATGGCTTCCAGGAAGCGGGGCAGGTCCCGGTCGCTCATGCTGCCGGTATCCAGAAACATGCTGTCGCGGGAGGAATACATCATCGCCAAAATACCCAGGGTGGATTTGGGGTCAATATGAAATTTTTCTGAGCAAAGGAAAATATCTCCGGCGTATTCTTTGCAGATGCTGCTCAGCCGCTCCGCCGCCTTCATCGAATCAACGTGAATGTGAATCATCATAAGGAAACCTCCTTTTGCGGACAAAACGCCCTAAAAAGCGTACCGGAAACGTTTCCGGTCTCATGCGGATTATACCCAATCCGCGGCCAAAGTATACCACCTTGCTTTCCGCAGCCGCAAGATGGCAGAGTTCACATAGTTTGGCGCTGGGATTTGTGAATAATGTACAATATGGTTTTGAAAAATGCAATGTAAAAACCGGATTTTTCTTATACATCCTTCTTTCTGAAAGAGAGAACCAAACCGCCCGTAAAAATGGCAGAAAAACTTCCGCTGCTTCATCTTGCTTCCGGTGGTGGAACATGGTAAAATAGGAGCGGAAACGGCGAAACGGCCGTTTCGGGAGGAAAAGCATGGGCATTGATCTGGTGATAAAAATTGGCTCCATGGCGCTCATCCGCCGGGAGGACAACGATATCGACTACAATATTTTCGCCCGGCTGGGCAGCGAGCTGAGGCCCGGCATGGCGCTGGTATCCTCCGGCGCCACGGAAATTGGCCGGCTGGACTATCTCAAGCGGGCGGGCAAGCCCCTGGACGGCGACATGGAGCAGAACAAAACGGATTATTCCGCCCAGGGCCAGGCCATTCTGATGGAAAACTACCGCCGGTTCATCCGGCCGGAATACGGGGTCAGGCAGGTGCTGGTGGAGCATAACCATTTTAACGACCCGCAAAAGCGCCAGCACCTTTACGGCCTTTTGCAGCGGGCGGCCCACCAGGGCGCCGTGCCCATTATCAATTATAACGACTGCGTGAGCGATGAAGAAAACCGCAAAATGGAGTTGACCACCCTGCACGCCCAGCATCCCGAAGCCCAGGTGGTGGAATGCGTGGACAACGACGAAACGGCTGCCGTGATCGCGGAATTGGTGCAGACCAGGCAGCTCATCCTGCTCACCTCCACCGACGGCATCTACGCCGACCCTCAGGACCCTTCCACCCTGGTGAGCGAAATCACCGCG
>CAMOHY010000144.1 GCA_946615495.1 uncultured Clostridia bacterium | reverse complement strand
CCGTCCTGAATCTTAACGCCGTGGAACACTTCATACCGTTCCTTGAGGCCCCGCAGGATGGAAATGGTATCCTCCACCGTGGGCTCATTGACCATAACCGGCTGAAACCGGCGCTCAAGCGCCGCGTCCTTTTCCACGTATTTGCGGTATTCGTCCAATGTGGTAGCGCCAATGCAGTGCAGCTCGCCCCTGGCCAGCATGGGCTTGAGCAAATTGCCGGCGTCCATGCTGCCCTCCGTTTTGCCCGCGCCCACGATGGTGTGCAGCTCATCAATAAAGAGGATGATTTTGCCTTCGCTCTTTTTGATTTCCGCCAGCACGGCCTTGAGCCGCTCCTCAAATTCACCGCGGAATTTGGCCCCGGCAATCAGCGCGCCCATATCCAGGGAAAACACGCTGCGGTCCTTTAAGCTGTCGGGCACGTCGCCCCGCACGATGCGCAGCGCCAAGCCCTCGGCGATGGCCGTTTTGCCCACGCCGGGCTCGCCGATCAATACAGGATTATTTTTGGTCTTGCGGCTCAGAATGCGGATCACGTCGCGAATTTCGCTGTCCCGGCCGATGACGGGGTCCAGTTTGCCCTTCCGGGCCAAATCCACCAGGTCGCTGCCATACTTGGCCAGGGCGTCGTAGGTATCCTCCGGGTTGTCGCTGGTCACGCGGGCGGCGCCGCGAACGGAGGAAAGAGCCTGCAAAAAGCTGCTCTCTGAAATATTCAGCCGCTTAAGCAGCGGGCCCACTTCCTTGTCCGCCGTCTTGATAAGCCCCAGAAACAGATGCTCCACCGAAATATATTCGTCCTTCATCCGGGCCGCTTCATCGGCGGCCATGCGCAGGGCCTTATCCATATCGGCGGAAATGTATACCTTCCCCTCCTCGCGGGAAAGGCCGCGAACCTGCGGCAGCTTTTGAAGCAGGGTTTCCACGCCGCTTTTGAGCGCTTCGCTGTCCGCGTTCATTTTGGAAAGCAGCTGCGGAATCAGCCCCTCCGGCACATTCAGCAGGGCGGAAAGCAAATGGGCCTGCTCCAGCTGCTGGTGGCCGCGCTCCTGGGCCAGGCGCTGGGCCAGTTGGATGGTCTCCATGGATTTTTGCGTGTATTGATTGTTGGACATAGCCTCAACCCCCATTCGGGAAAATTCCTGTTCGGGAAGATCAAATTCTGACTTTCTTTGACCTTCGACCATATTGTACCACGTTTTTCCCTGCTGTCAACCCTATTTCAAAAATTTTTTCCGCGAATTGGCGGATCCTGTCGGTAGGAAAGTGATTGTATTCGGCGGCGATTTATGGTATGCTATAGGCGTGGAGGAATTCATGTATGGATGAAAGATTGCTGAATGCGGATTGTATTGTTTTTGATGTAGGCAATGTGCTGCTTACCTTTGAGCCGGAAAAGGTGGCCGCCCTGCTGCCCAAGGAGCACCGGGAAGCGCTTTTTCATGCCATGTTTGGGCCGGATTGGCGGTGGGCCGCCTTTGACCTGGGCGTGGAAAGCAACGAGGAAATCGCCCAAAGCATGGCGGACGCGGCCCAGGTCAAAGGCGGCAAGGAAATGATCCTGTACGCTTTTTACCATTTCCATGAAACGATGCGCCCCCTGCCGCTGTACGATATGATTCCGGAGCTGGCGGCCATGGGCAAGCGCCTTTTCGCCCTCACCAATTACGGCGAGCCCGCTTTTTCCTTCGCCTGCCAGGCTTATCCCCATCTGCAAATGCTTGAGGACCGGGTG
Source organism: uncultured Clostridia bacterium (assembly GCA_946615495.1). Classification (GTDB taxonomy): domain Bacteria; phylum Bacillota; class Clostridia; order Christensenellales; family Aristaeellaceae; genus RUG563. The sequence goes on along the minus strand of CAMOHY010000144.1, from coordinate 4,365 downwards.
GTGTCCTCCCAGGAAAAGCTGGTAAAGCCCGACCCCGCCATTTTTGCCAAATTGATAGAGCGCGGAGGCTTACAGCCAGAAGGTACGCTGTTCATCGACGATTCCCTTGCGAATGTGCAAGCTGCGGCCGCCCTGGGCTTCCGTACCTGGCACTACGCGGGAGAGGATACGCTGGGCTGATAAAATGGCCCTATTTCTAAATAATTTCCAAAAAAGAAGGAACAAATTGATTCTGTTTTCCGTCTATGTAGTAGAAGTAGTCAGGAAAGCGCTTCAACCCACGCATTATTTCGGAAGGAAGGATGTCCCATGAAACCTGTCAAAGCCGCGTTTATCGTTCTGCTGCTTGTGCTGCCGCTGCTGCTGAGCGGCTGCTATGTGGAGCCCAACAATATATCGGCCGGCAACCAGGCGGGCAACTCGCTCAATTTCCCCACCTACCCCGCCGCCACTAACGTGCCCACCGCCGTGCCCGCGGCGCCGACGGATGACCCCACCGATACGCCGGAGCACGCCAGCAATAACGCGCAGAATAATCCCGGCCAGGTCGTCAGCCTGCCTACCGGCGCGGTGAACAACTGGACCACCGTGGCCCCCATGGCGACGGCGAATTCTTCCGCCCCCTCGTCGGTGACTCCGCCGCCCTCCACCGCGCCCACCGCCACGCCCTCCGGCACGCTGAAGCTGGGCTCTCAGGGCGACGAGGTGCGCAACGTGCAAAGAAAGCTGCGGGAGCTGGGCTTCTATAAGGGCACCGTGGACGGCGATTTCGGCGAAGCCACCGAAAAGGCCGTGAAAGCCTTCCAGCAGCAGTATGGCCTGACCGTGGACGGCAAGGTGGGCAGCGCCACCATGGCCAAGCTGGCCTCCGCCCGGCAGACCGCCAAGCCCGCCGCAACCGCTACCCCCAAGCCCACCGCCACCCCCTCCTACAGCGCCAACACCTACCTGCGCAACGGCAACAGCGGCAAGCAGGTAAAGCAAATGCAGGAGCGGCTCATTTCTCTGGGCTATCTGGTTGGCACCGCCACCTCCAATTTTGACAACGCCACCGAGGCCGCCGTGATCGCCTTCCAGCGGCGCAACACCAGCTACGCCGACGGCGTGGCCGGCCCCGAAACGCTGAAAGCCCTGTATTCCTCCTCTGCCAGCAAGGCGTCCTCCCCCTCCGGCATCGTGGGCATCACCCTGCGGGAGGGCAGCACGTCCAAGTCCGCCGTGCGGCTGCTGCAGCAGAAGCTGAAGAACCTGGGCTACTATACCGGCACGGTGGACGGCGATTTCGGCTCCGGCACCACGGACGCGGTGAAGGCCTTCCAGCGGGATAACCGAATCACCGCCGACGGCGTGGTTGGCGGCGGAACGCTGAACAAGCTGTTCTCTTCTTCCGTCATGTCCTCTTCCTCCGCCAGGGCCACCGCCACCATCCGGCCCACCGTGACGCCCCGGCTGACCCCTACGCCCATTCCGGACAACATCTATGTGCGGGTCACCGCCGCGCCCAACAACCAGTACGCCACCCTGCGCCGGGGCATGTACGGCACGCCCGTGCAGGAAATGCAGCAAGCGCTGAAAAACCAGGGCTACTTTACCGGCGTGGCTGACGGCTACTATGGGGAAGGCACGGAAAACGCCGTCAAGTCCTTCCAGCGCTATCACGGCTTGCAGGTGGACGGCGTAGCCGGTCCCGCCACGCTGCGCACCCTGCTGGAGGGCGAATTCCCCTTCGGCTCGTAACGGACAGAAAAAAAATAATTGGGCTGCCTGATTATTTCAGGCAGCCCTGCGGTATTTTTTTGATTCATTCTTCCTTCTTATTTTCCGGCAGGGGATACAGCCCCAGCACCTGCTGGGCCAGCAGCCGGGAAAGGTTGGCCGAGGTAGCCGCCTGGAAGATTAAGCGCGTCACCGGCAAACCGTCCTTCTGAAAAATGGGCTCGGCGGCGGCGCGCACGGTATGGATAAAGGCAGCCTTTTCCTGGCAGAATACTTGGGTGAAACCGCCGTAGAGGGCCTGAACCTCTTGCTCCGCCAGGCCAAGGGGCAGCGCTTTGCGGATTTCGCTGGTGTTCACGCTTTGCTTGAGCACGCACACCATGACCAGAAAAGCCAAATGCACCCGGCCGTACCGCTTTTTTACCGGCGGAGGAATGATCTTGAGCTTCACATAATTGTTTATCATGGCCGGCGTTACCAGCTTTTCCTCCCCCTCCTTGGGCAAAAGGGAAAGATACTGGTTCATCAGGTAGATCACCTGGTCCATATACAGTGGCAAAGCAGGAAAAGCGTCCCATTCCGGCAGGACATAGGCGTTCAAAAGTCCTTCCCACTCCAATAGCTTTTCCTTTACCAAGGCTTTTTCATCCGGCATATCCGCTCATCCCGTTTCCTTTTCGTGTAGGCCGGCCTGCCAAACAGGCTCGTCCGGTTGTTATTATAACACACTCTTTCTCGCTTTGCCACTGTTTTATCCGATTCTATGGTTGACTTTATAATCATCATGGTATAATATAGTATTGAAAACCAGATTAGAAAGGACCCACTGCCATGGACAGCTTTGAAATCATGACCGACTCTTCCTCCAACATCACGCCCGACCTGGCCCATGAAGCCCAGATCGACATCATTCCCCTCACCTGCATGACAGCGCAGGGGGAAATGCCCTGCTATGACGAAAATAAGGCCTTTGACGGCCATGCCTTCTATAATGCCCTGCGCCAGAGCGGCCCTATCAAAACCTCCATGGTGAATATGGCGCAGTTTATGCACGCCTTTGAGCCCGTGGTCAAGGCGGGCAAGGATATTTTGTACGTGGCCATGTCCAGCGGCATCAGCGGCACCTGCGCCGCCGCCCGTCAGGCCGCCGGAGAATTGATGAAGGAATATCCGGGCCGCATCATCCGGGTGGTGGATACCCTGGCCGCCTCCTTCGGCGAAGGCATTTTTGCCCTGAAGGCCTCGGTGCAGCGCAGCGCCCGGCTGAGCCTGGATGCCGCCACCGAATGGGCAGAAAACAACAAGCGCCGCATGTGCCAGTTTTTCACGGTGGATGATTTGATGTTTCTGCACAAGGGCGGGCGCATTTCCAGCCTGACGGCGCGCATCGGCTCGCTGGCCAACATCAAGCCCCTGCTGATGGGCGATTCGGAGGGAAAAATCGTCAGCTGCGGCAAGGTGATCGGCAGAAAAAAGTCTCTCCTGGCGCTGGCCGATTTGTTTGATAAGCACGCGGAAGCCGACAGCGACGAAATCGTGGCCATCGCCCATGGGGACTGCGAGGAGGACGCCCAATTTCTGGCCGCCCAGCTCAAGCGCAAGCGGAACATTAAGGATGTGCTCATCCGCTGCTACGAGCCCGGCACCGGGTCCCACGTGGGGCCGGGGGCAGTGGCGCTGTTCTTCTTCTCCCCCACGCCCTGCAAGTAATCCCAACCCACACCATCTCAGAGAGGGACATTATGCCTGAATCGCAAATGATACCGGGGCTTATCAGCATCGTCATGCCCGTATATAATGCGGAAAAAACGCTGAAACGTTCCGCCGACAGTGTGCTTGAGCAAACCTATGAGCACATTGAATTGATCCTGGTGGAGGATGGCAGCCTGGATAACAGCCTGGCCCTTTGCCGGGAAATAGAAAAAAGCGATGGCCGGGTGCGCCTGATTGCCCAGAAAAACGCTGGGCCTGCCATCGCCAGGAACGCGGGCCTTCAGGCCGTGCGGGGTGAATACGTCATGTTTGCCGACAGCGATGACCTGCTCACCCCCGACGCCTGCGAAACCATGCTGCGCGCCATTGGCGACAAGGAACTGGTCATCGCCCACTATTATTTTGACCTGGGCACCGCGGAAAGCGTCCGCGGCCTGCTGCCCGGCACGCGGGAAATTTCCGGAGAAGAATTTTTTTCTCATTTGGTCAAGCGGCCCGGCTCCTTTTATTTCAGCGCCCTATGGAACAAAATGTACAGGTCCTCCCTCATCCGCGGGCAGGGACTGCAATTTGATTCCTTTCTCTCCTGGGGCGAGGATTTTGCCTTCAACATGCAGTATTACCGCGCGGTGAGCCAGGGCGCCGCCCTGGTGGAAAAGCCCGTTTATCATTATATAAAAAGCCCTGGCAGCACCTCCATCCGCACCCTCGTCCACGTGGTGCATTCCTGCCAGATCAAATGGCGGCTCTATCAGCACTTTAAAGCGCTTTATGTGGAAAAAGGGCTGTATGAGCAGCACCGGTTCCTCATTTGGCGCTACATCTGGAATGTTACCTTGGCCGATTGAGCCTGTCAGCGCCATTCTACAGGAGAATTGTAATTAATACTATTCGCGTTCTAAAAACTTACCAGATTTGGGATGGATTTTGTGGCCT
>CAMOHY010000143.1 GCA_946615495.1 uncultured Clostridia bacterium | reverse complement strand
CGTTCAGGATGCGCACCGCCTCCTTGGGCTTCCAGGCCTGGTTGGCGTCGATGCGCAGCACGGTGGCCTTGGGCACAGCGGCGCGCACGGCGGCCAGCCGCGCCGTATCCAGCGCGGGGTTTACGCCCACCTTGATCTTAAGGCAATCAAACCCCCGTTCCACGGCGATCTTTGCGTCCCGCGCCATTTCCTCCGGCGCGTTCACGCTGATGGTCAGGTCCGTGGTCAGGGTGTTCCGGGCCCCGCCCAGCAGCTTATAAACGGGAATGCCATACATTTTTCCGTACAGATCCCACAGCGCCATATCCACAGCGGCCTTCGCGCTGCTGTTGTGCACGATGCAGCCCTGCACCAAGCGCATCAGGTCCTCAAAATCGTCCACCGAACGGCCCAGCAGCTGAGGAACCAAATGGTCCTGCAGCGCCGCGCAGACACTCCCCGCCGTGTCGCCGGTAATCACGCCGGTAGGCGGCGCTTCGCCAAAGCCTATTGCATCCGTATCCGTGTATATCTTTACAATGATGTCTTCCACGCTGGCCACTGTGCGCAGCGCCGTTTTAAATGGCGTTCTGAGCGGTATCGATACTTTTCCCCACTCAATTCCCGTAATTTTCATATCATCGGCCCTCCAGCAGGTTTGATTTTCACCGTATTATAATTCATTAATTCGTATAAGTCAAATGACTATCGCAGGAGAGCGCCAGCCATCAGGCTTTGTTTTTCTCGATCTCCGCAATTGCCAGCAAGGCCGCGCCGCGGGCGGGGCGGTGGCGGGGCGAAAGGAGGACGGCATCCGGCAGGGCGGCGCGGATCAAGGCCTCTGTCTGGGCGCGGATGAGGGGGTAATGATTCATTACGCTGCCGGTCAAGGCCAGCTCGCCGCCGGTCATGCCCGTTTTGCGCCAAGCGGTGATGGCCAGCTCCGCCAGGTCCTTGGCCGCCTTGACGGCGATGGCTTGCGCCGCGGCGTCCCCCGTTTCCAAGGCGCGCAGCAGCAGCGGAGCCAGAGAAGCCACTTCCTTTTTCCCTGTTTCCGGCCGGTACAGCCAGGTGATGACCCCGCCGATATCGGAAACGTTCAATTGGGAAAAAACCATGTCCCGCAGGGCGGTTTCCGGGCCGCGGCCATCCACGGCGCGGGCAGCGGCGGCCAAAATATCCCGGCCGATCGCGTAGCCGCTGCCGCCGTCATCGATCAAATAGCCATATCCCCCTACCCGGAAGGGATTTCCCTGCTGGTCCTTACCAAAGCAAATAGCGCCGGTGCCCGCAATGAGCACCGCGCCGGGGCCCTGTACCGCGCCGGATAGCGCGATCTCCTGGTCGCCCACAATACGCAGCTTGCCCCTATATCCAGCCGCGCGCACCGCCTTTTCCAGCAGCGCCGCCGCGTTCTGATTGCTCACCCCGGCCATGCCGATGACCAGCGCGGCGCAGGAACCGCAGCCGCCCGGCTGGGAAGCCATGAAAGCCACGCAGTCGCGGGCTGTTTGGGCCACGGTCTCCAGCGCGGCCCCATTCACATTCAGAGGGCCAAAGGAGGCGCAGGCCTGTTCCTGCCCATCCGGGCCCAGAATGCACACTTCCGTTTTTGTACCGCCGCCATCCCATCCACAATAATACATGGCCGTTCAACCTCGTTTCTAAAACAGGGAGGAAAACGAGGGCCTATGCGGCCCTCAGCGTGTTTTCCAAATGATAATCTTGCGTATTCCAATCTTTTGAATCCGTTTATGAAAAAGCGGGGCCAGGCTTTCGTCCAGCCCCGCTTTTCTGCTGTGCGGGCGTTTCAGCGCTTGCCCGGATCGTAGGGAATGCCCTCGGCCTTGGGGGCCCTGGAGCTCTTGGAGGTGAACGCCAGCACCACCAGGGTAATCACATAGGGCAGCATGCGGTAAATATTGGTGTTGATATTCAGGTTTTTGAGCATGTACACGCCGTCGCCGTTGATATCCAGCGTGGAATAGGAGGCGGCGATGCACTTGAACAGGCCGAAGAGCAGCGCGGCCCCGCAGATATTGCCGGGCTTCCAGTTGCCGAAGATCATAACGGCCAGCGCCAGGAAGCCGAAGCCTGCCACGTCGCCGTTGGCGGAGCAGTTGGCCGTGGTGAGCACATACACAAAGCCGCCCATGCCGGCCAGGGCGCCGGAAATGACGGTGCCCGCGTAGCGCATTCCAACCACGTTGATGCCCAGGGACGCGGACGCCTGGGGATTTTCGCCGCAGGAGCGCAGCCGCATGCCGAAACGGGTTTTGTAGAGGATGATGGCCATAATGATGAATACCAGAATGCAGATGTAAGTGGCCACATACACTTTATCCACGAAGGTGGATCCCAGGAAGCCCATTTCCTGCTTGCGCCCGTAGCCGAACATGGATTTTTTCAGCATGAACCAGCTGGCCGCGTCGCCATGATCCATATTCAATGTGTTCTGATTGGCAATCAGGCGGATGAAGAACAGCACCAGCGCGGGGGCCAGCAGGTTCAGCGCCGTGCCGCCGATGGTCTGGTCCGCCTTCAGGTTAATGGCGGCAAAGGCAAGCAGCAGGCTGAACAGCGCGCCCATGGCCGCCGCGAACAGCATAGCCAGGAAGCAGAAGAATTGCAGGGAAAGGTAGTTCTTATCCACATACGCGGGTTCAAACCAGCCCCACTGCTGCACGAAACGCACGAACAAAACGCCCATAAACGCGCCGAAAATCATAATGCCTTCCAGGGCCAGGTTGATGATGCCGCTGCGTTCCGCGTAAACGCCCGCCAGGGCCACCAGCATCAGCGGCACCGCGTAAACCAGGGTTTGACGAATCAAAAACGGCATTACTTGTCCACCGCCTTTCTGCTGCGCAGTTTGCCAATCCAGGTCTTTATCACCAGCATGAACGCGGACAGATACACGATCACGGCGATGATCACATTGGTGATATATTCGTTGTACGCCGTCAGCTCCGTCAGCTTCTGGCCGCAGATCTGCAGCATGGACATAAACACCGCGGAGAAAACCACGCCCAGCGGATTATTGATGGCAAGCAGCGCCACCGGGATGCCGTTGAAGCCTTCCCCCGGCAGGGATTGATAGGTGTTCCAGAAAAATTCCGTGTTGCCGGACAGGTAGTACAGCGCGCCGCCCGCCGCGGCCAGCGCGCCGGCCAGGGCCATGGTGAGCACGATGTTCCGCCGGTCCTGAATACCGGCGTACCGGGCGGCATAGCGGTTGGCGCCGCAGGCCTTGAGCTGATAGCCCAGGGTCGTCTTAGCCAGCAAAATGTAGATCACAACCGCAATCAGGATCGCCACCAGAATGCCCGCGTTCACCTGACTGCCGGAAAAGAGCTGGTCCAGGCCCATTTTGCCCGTGGCCACGCCGCCCCGGGTGGCCACCACCTGCGCCCCTTCGGGCACGGCCGCGCCAACGGTCTGCCTTACGCCGTCGATGATGACGTCGTTCATGATGGTGGACGTCTTATAAATGTAACCGGATTTGGTGCCCTCCAGCATGTTTTTCAGATTGCTGATATCGAAAATCCAGGTGACCAGATTGGCCGAAATCCAGTTGGTCATGATGCAGGCCAGCACCTCGTTGATGTTCAGGTACGCCTTGAGCAGTCCGGGAATGGAGCCCCACAGGGCGCCCGCCAGCATGCCCGCCAGCAAAGCGACGAACCATACCAGCCAGGAGGGCACCACATTGGTGGGAACGGAAAGAGCCACATACAGGCTGGCCGCCGTGCCCGCCAGATACTGCCCCGGCGCGCCGATATTGAACAGGCCCGCCTTATTGCCCAGCGCCACGGAAAGGCCCGTCATAATCAGGGGCACGGCGCGGAAGAGCATATTGCCGAAGGAGGCGGGGTTAAACCCGAAGGTCAATTGGCCGGAAGCGGTTCTGCCGGTAGCGAACAGGCCGCCCACCACCAGCCGGATGCCTTCCCAGGCGCCGCTCAGGCCCAGGGCGGGATTGGTCAGGCCTACGGCCAGGATCACTACGCCGCCGGCCAGCATGCCGATGAGGATGGCCACCAGGGAGGCCAGCACAGAGCGGGTTCCCGCTTTGTCAAAAAACGATGTTTTTTTCATGCCCGCGCCTCCTTTTTCCGGTCCTGCCGCTTAGCGCCCGCCATGTACAGGCCCAGTTCCTCCACCGTGGTCTCCTTGGGATCCAATTCGCCCACGATTTCGCCCTCATACATGACCAAAATGCGGTCGGACAGGTTCATTACTTCATCCAGCTCCAAGCTCACCAGCAGCACCGCCTTGCCCTCGTCCCGCTGGGCCACGATCTGCTTATGAATGTTTTCGATGGCGCCCACGTCCAAGCCGCGGGTGGGCTGCACCGCCAGCAGCAGGGGCAGGTCCCGGTCGATTTCGCGGGCGATGATGGCCTTTTGCTGGTTGCCGCCGGACATGGAACGGGCCATGGTGATGGGGCCCTGGCCGGAGCGCACATCGTATTCCTCAATCAGGCGTTCGGCGTATTTGCGCACCTCGCCGAATCTGATAAAGCCCATATGCGCAAAGCGCGGCTCCTCAAAGGCCTGCAGCACCATGTTCTGCTCCAGGGTAAAATCCAGCACCAGGCCGTGCTTATGCCGGTCCTCCGGAATATGGCTGACGCCGGCCTCGCTGCGCTTGCGAATGGGCGCGTGGGTAATATCCACCCCGCCCAGTTCAATCTTGCCGCCGGTGCACTTTTCCAGGCCGGAAAGGCCGAACACCAATTCGCTCTGGCCGTTTCCGTCGATGCCAGCGATGCACACGATTTCGCCCTTGCGCACCTCGAAGCTGACGCCCTTGACGGCGTCGTGCTTATACAGGCGGGAGGCCACGTGCAGGTCGGTCACTTTCAGCACGGTTTCGCCAGGCTGGGCGGGCGCTTTGTCCACCACCAGCTGCACGTCGTGGCCCACCATCATGCGGCTCAGTTCCACCGCGGTGGTGTCCTTGGTGTTCACCGTGCCGATATAGCGGCCCTTGCGCAGCACGCTGACCCGGTCCGAAACCTCCATGATCTCGTTCAGCTTATGGGAAATGAACAGGATGGATTTGCCTTCCCTGGCCAGCCCCTTCATGATCTGCATCAATTCCACGATTTCCTGAGGCGTGAGCACGGCCGTGGGCTCGTCAAAAATCAGGATTTCGTTGTCCCGATACAGCATTTTCAGAATTTCCACGCGCTGCTGCATGCCCACGGTGATATTTTCCACCTTGGCGTCCAGGTCCACCGCCAGGCCGTAGCGCTTGGACAATTCCTCCACCTTTTTCCGGGCTTCCTTGCGCTGCACAAAGCCCAGCTTGGTGTCCTCCGCCCCCAGGATGATGTTGTCCAGCACGGTGAACACCTCAATCAGCTTGAAATGCTGGTGCACCATGCCGATGTGCAGCGCCGTGGCGTCGTTGGGATTATTGATTTTGACCGGTTTGCCATCCTTGCGGATCTCACCCTGTTCCGGTTGGTACAGGCCAAACAGCACGCTCATCAGCGTGGATTTGCCCGCGCCGTTTTCGCCCAGCAGCGCGTGAATTTCGCCCCGGCGCAGCTGCAGGGTAATATCGTCGTTGGCCTTGATGCCGGGAAACTCCTTGGTGATATGCAGCATTTCGATCACAAAATCATTCTCGTGATCCAAGCGCCCGCCCCCTTTTTCATTGTATCTTCTGTTTCGCCGCAGGGGCGGATTTCTCCGCCCCTACAGCAAAACAGGAAGGGCGCAGTGCCCTCCCTGCAAGGTAATATGCGTATTACTGGATGTAGTCCACGTTCACGTTGGTCCAGGGGCCTTTGGCATTGGGGTCACCTTGCGCGGCTTCATTATCGATGGCCAGCGCGCCGGAAACGATGTCCGCCAGCATGGCTTCGTAATCTTCCACGGTGAAGCCTTCCAGCTTGGAGGTTTCCATGGGCAGACCAACAGCGTTTTCAGCAGCGCCCAGGGTGATCTCGCCGGATTCCCAAGTGCCGTCAAAAACCTTGGCCAGGGTCTGATAGGCGCCTTCCTGCACGCCCTTGAGGGCGGAGATCACGACGGTGTCAGACAGGTAGGACTGGTCGGTATCCACGCCGATCACAAACGCGTCGTTGGCGGAGGCGGCGGCGGTGATGGAGTCAA
>CAMOHY010000142.1 GCA_946615495.1 uncultured Clostridia bacterium | reverse complement strand
TGCACGCCACCGCCGAGGAAGCGGAAGAAGAAACCCAGATGATGCTGAACGTGTATAAGACCTTCTGCGAAAAGAACCTGGCGATTCCGGTGTTCGCGGGGCAAAAGTCCGAAAAGGAAAAATTCGCCGGCGCGCGGGCGACCTATTCCGTGGAAGCCATGATGCAGGATGGCAAGGCCCTGCAGGCGGGCACCAGCCACAATTTCGGCACCAATTTCGCCGTTCCCTTCAACATTCAGTATCTGAGCAAGGACAGCAAGCTGGAATACTGCCATGAAACCAGCTGGGGCGTATCCACCCGCTTGATCGGCGCCATCATCATGACCCACGGCGACGAGCGGGGCCTGAAGCTGCCGCCCATGATCGCGCCTTATCAGGCGGTCATTCTGCCCATCGCGGCCCACAAGGGCGGCGTAATGGAAAAGTGCGAAGAAGCCTTTGAAACCCTGAAGGCCGCCGGTATCCGCGTAAAGCTGGACGACCGGGACAACGTGTCGCCCGGCTGGAAGTTCAACGAATGGGAGCTCAAGGGCGTGCCGGTGCGCGTGGAAATGGGCCCCAGGGACATCGAAAACGGCGTCGCCACCGTGATGCGCCGGGATACCTTTGAAAAAACCACGATTTCTCTGGATCATTTGGCGGAAGAGCTCAAAGAGCTGCTGAACGATATTCAGCAGAACATGTACAGGATCGCTGATGAATTCCGCCTGGCCCACACCAAGGACGTGCATACCTACGACGAGCTCAAGGCCCAGGTGGACGGCGGCTACGCCCGCGCCATGTGGTGCGGCGACCGGGCGTGCGAGGATAAGATTAAGGAAGAGACCAACGCCACCTCCCGCAATATGCCTTTTGACCAGACGCCCATCGGGGACACGTGCGTCTGCTGCGGCAGGAAGGCCACCAAGGTTATGTACTTCGCCAAGGCATACTGATTCAACCGCGGGAGGCGCTTTCAAACGCTTTCCGCGGCTTTTTCAATGAAAAATACGATACGTGAATGGAAGGAACTTGAGGGGACATGATTTACGCGATCTGCAATCCCACGGCGGGCAACGGAAGAGGACGGACTATCGGCGTTCAGATTGAGGCGGCGCTGAAAGGGAAAAAGCTTCCCTGCCGCATGCTGCTGACGAAGGCGCCGGGCCACGCCACCCTGCTGGCCCGGCAGGCCTGCGCGCAGGGAGCGGATACCGTCCTTTCCATCGGCGGAGACGGAACGGCGCTGGAGGTGGCGCGGGGCATGCTGAACGCGGAAAGCGCCCTGGGCATCATTCCGGCGGGCACGGGCAATGATTTTGTTAAAACCTTAGGCGTGCCCAAGCATCCGGAGCAGGCCTTGGAATTCATCCTGTCCCATCCGGCCCGGAAAACGGACGTGGGGGAGATCAACGGCCGTATGTTCCTTAATGAAATCGGCACGGGCTTTGATGTATCCGTGCTGGACTGGGCGGCGCGGGCCAAGCGCTATTGCCACGGCCTGCTTCCCTATCTTTACGGCGTTTTGCAAACGCTGTTCCGCTTCCGTTCCGTGCCCATCACCTATTCATTGGACGGCGGCAAAAGCGTGACCAGAGACGCCTTCGTGGTCGGCGTGGCCAACGGCGGCATGATTGGCGGCGGCATTCCCATTGCGCCGGAGGCCAAGGCGGACGACGGGCTGCTGGAAGTGGTAGTGGTGGACAAGATTCAGAGCAGGCATCTAATCAGCCGCCTGATCGGCCTGATGCAGGGAAAGATTCTCACCTTCCCGGAAACCCATTATTGCCGTGCGTCATCGGTCTCCTTTTCCACGCCGAATATGCGCGTGAACATCGATGGAGAAATCGTGCCGGAAAAAGAAGTGGTGGCCCGCGTGCTGCCTGGCGCGCTGATGATTCACAGATGATTTTTCCATGGGAAAAGCCGTGTCCGCAGGCATGGACACGGTTTTTTTTCGTCTTTTTTTCCTTCCTGGTCAATTCATAGGGATGATAGGCCGGGAAAAGCGAACAAAACGTAAATATTTCAAAAAAATGTAGAAAATATGTCGAAATTGCTGTATAATAGCGAAGAAAGCGGATCAAAGAATGATACGCAGGTCACAAAAAGACAGAAACTGCCGAAAGGAGGCCCGCCTGGATGCTTCCCGCTCCTTCCTATCAGCCCGCATCCCGCCGGGAACGCCGGAGACGGGCCCGGTTTCGCGTGTGGAACCGGATTGTGCTTGCCATCGGCTACGCGGCGATTGCGTACAACCTTGTGCGCGGCGTCATGTACCTGTTGGTTTTGGCGGAAGAATGGCTATGACAGAGCAGAGAATTACGGAACAAAAAAAGAAAAAAAGGCGCGCTCCCCGGCTGGTTCGCCGCCTGGCGGCCATTGTTACGCTTGCCCTGGCCATCATTCTGGCGGATGTGCTGTCGCCGTATTTGAAGGATTGGCTGTCTCTCCTGCTGCCCCGCATCGATTATCAAAGGGCCGCCGTGCAATTGACCCATGAAATGGAAAAGGCGGGAGAGCTCGTGGCTATTCGCAATACGGACACCGGCATGATGACGGGCACAATTAACGCCAAATTTCTGGGCAAGGTAAGCGAAGTGACCGCGCCGTACCTGTACGAGATCGGGCTGGGCGTAAAGCTTGCCGACGTGACGCTGACCCCGGAGGAAAACAGCCTCACCGTGGCCGTGCCGGAGGCGGGTATGCTTTACGACAGCTTCCAGGTGACGGGAAACCCGCAAACCAACGATTTTTGGGGCTTTGCCACCCAGCGCCGCTATCAGCAAATGCAAAATGACCAGCAGCAGGCATGCCGCCAGGGCTATTTGGAGGATCCCGTGTATATGGAGCAGGCGTGGGAAGCCGTTTGCGAACAGCTGGAGGCCCTGTTCCGTCAATGGACGGGGGAAAGCCTGCGGCTGCAATTTGTGCACGCGAAAGATACTGCGGCGTAAACGCGCCGCTTTTTTCATCAATGGAATGGGAGGAAATTCATTTTGAAAAGATGGATTTCATGGATGCTGTTGGCAGTCCTTCTCTGTTTGCCTATCCTATCGCACGCGGAGGCGGGCGGCTTCGTGGTGGAGGACGAGGAAGACGAGCCTTCGCCCGATTCCCGGCGGCAGGCTTGGGCTTTGATGCGGCTCATGACAGAGGAAGAAAAGATCGGCCAGCTTTTTTTTGTTTCATTGGAGGATTTAACCGGGGAAGCGCGTTCCGTTTCCGTTCCCGCCGTGGCGCTTTCCAAGCATCCCGTGGGCGGCGTTATGCTCTTTGGCCAAAACATCGAAACGGAGGCGCAGCTTCTTAAGCTCACCCAGGCGCTGCGCGCCCAGGCGGCCCAAAACCATCTTTTTCCGCTGTTTATCGGGGTGGAGGAGGAAGGCGGCGTCATGTCCCGCGTGGCCAACAAGCTGGGCTACGAATTTGCCCCATCGCCGGAGGAAATAGGCGCGGCGGGAGACGAACAGCTTGCGCGGCGGACCGGAGAGGAGATTGCGGGCTATCTTGCGCCTCTGGGCATTAATTTGACCTTTGCGCCGCCGGCCGATACCGTAATCGATAGGGCGGCTGTGGGCGTGCAGACCTATGGGGAGGACCCGGCCCTGGTGTCGCGTCTTTCCCGCGCCATGGCCCAAGGACTCGAAGGCGGCGGCGTGGCGGCCTGCTTTACCCATTTTCCCGGCCACGGCGAAAAAACGGGCAACAGCTTATCCAGCCTGTCCGTCCGCCGAACAGTGGAGGAAATGCGGGCGCTGGAATTCATTCCTTTTGCCGACGCCATCGCAGAAGAAGCGGATATGATTCTCGTATCCAACGCCATCGTGCGCTCCGTGGGCGACGATATGCCCGCCTCCACCTCCAATCAGGTCATCAACGGCCTTTTGCGGGGAGAATTGGGCTACGACGGCGTGGTGGCTACGGATTCGCTGCGGATGAGCGCCGTTACCTCGTCCTATAAAAAAGGCCAGGAAGCCGTGGCCGCGCTGAAAGCGGGCGCCGACATCCTGCTTTTGCCGCCCGATTTGGACGCGGCCCTTCAAGCGGTGCGCCGCGCCCTGGATACGGGGGAATTGACGATGGAGCGCATTGAACAGAGCGTGGAGCGCATCCTTGCCCTGAAGATTCGTATGGGATGGATTCAGTAAAAGAATAGCGCATCAATGCAGGGAAGTCCTTAGGGCGAAAAGCCGCGTCAGGCTTGGGGAGAAAGGATTTCCCTGTTTTTTGCGTGCAAAAGAAAGAAGAAAAGAACGGCGGTAAACAGCGCGATCCCGGCGGCAATGAGAAACAGGGGGCGAATTCCCACAGCGTCTGCCAGCATGCCGCCCGCCATGGAGGAAATCAAAATGCCCACGACCCCTTGAATGGTGGCGACCAGGGTTTGAGCTACGGTTTTTACCTCCGGCTGCACCTGACGGCTGATGAGGATAGCGATGGTGACGTTTTCCAGGATAATAACAAAATTCAGGCCTTGGGTGATGAACAGCTGCCCCGTGCTGGCCGCCAAAAAGGAGTTGCCCCAGCGAAGGGCGGTCATGATTCCCAGCAGGCACATGGTTTTTCGGATGCCAAGACGGCGGATGATCCGGTCCGCCAGAAAGAGGAAGGGTATTTCCACCATGGAGCCGATTGTTACCATAATGCCGTAAATGGAATTGCTGGCCCCCATATCGTTGGTAACGTAAATGGGAAAGTAGCTTTGCCCCAGGCCGTTGGCGGTGGCAATTAGAACATGATACAAAATCAGCAGCAGCACGCCTTTGTTTTTCAGCAGCACCAGGGGAGACACCGGGCTTTTTCCCTGCTTCTTGTTATGCCCCGGCATGGGCGGGAACCAAAACAGCAGCAGGATATTGCCAAGGCAGATGAGGCTGTAGAGCCAAAACGTTTTTACAGTGCCGTTTTCTGTGCCCGCCACAAAGCTGACCAGAAACATCATCAGCGTGTAGCCCGCGGCGCCCATCATGCGGATGGGGCCATAGTCCCTGCCGCTTTCTTCGGCATATTCCACCGTCAAGGCCGTGTTCAGGGCGGGCTGCAAACGGCGGAAAATGAAATATAGGGTATAAAGCAAAAGAATGTATAGAAAGCTGCTGTTCAGCAGCACCAGAGGATACAGGCAGGCCGTCGTCAGAATGAATAATTGCAGCATCCGCGTTCTGGAACCGGCGCGGTCCATCAGCGCGCCGAACACGGGCTGGCAAACCATAGCCGCCAGGCTGGAAACGCTGGTGACGGTGCCGATCATGGTTTTGCTGAAGCCCAGATGATCCAGATAGATATTGAAGTAGGAATTGGTGGTGTCCATCATAAAAAACACGGTATTAAAAATCAAAAATACCGCGTAGGTGGATATCCTTTCCTTCCTGTGCGCCTCCATCCTCATGCCTTCTCTCGGAGAAATTGACAATTCATTGCGAATTCCGTTCTATTATACAGGAAGAGGCGGATTTGTCAATGAGCGGCGGAATGCGCGTTTTTTTCTCAAGCGCACGGTTTTTAATCGCCAGAGGCCGGCTCCAATATGCTTTGAAGCGTCAGCAGCTCGAAGGGCGCGCTTTGAGCGGTAAAGGTTCTTCCGCCGATATTGACGCGCACTTGAATGGTGTATTGTCCCGCGGGCGCGGGAGCGCCATTGGAAAGACGCCCATCCCAGGAAAAGGTGCTGCCGGCGGGGGAAAGCTGCTGGGGCCGGGTGGGGGCCTCATAGGATAGGTAGCGCACGGTCCTGCGCTCATCGTTTAAGATGGATACGGTGAGGCCGCAGGGCACGCTGTGTTCAATCAGAATGGGCAGCTCCTGCCCGGCGCCTGGCAGGAAGGAAGCGGCGGCCAGCGCCCGGAGCTGCACTTCGCCCGCGGCGGGCTGAACGCACAGCAGGCGGGCTCCCTGGAAAACGGGCGTGCCCTCCTCCAGCGTAATCAGCTGAATCATGGCGTAGCCGGAGGCGTCGCCGCCGGTTTGCAGGGCCAGGGTGCGCATTTTCCGGCCCGGAAGCACGGTGCCGTCCGCCTGCTCTCCATCCAGATAGTGCTGGGCCTGGCCAAACTGCCAGACGCCGTCCTGATGATAAATGATTTGATAGTATAGCTCCACTTGCCGCTGCACCGTAAAGGAAAAGGTCTCTTGGCTTTGTCCGGCGGTGAGCAGGGTATCTTCAAAGGTGATATCCGTCACGG
>CAMOHY010000141.1 GCA_946615495.1 uncultured Clostridia bacterium | reverse complement strand
GTGGTGAAAAAGCCCAATTCCGCCAGCTACGGCGTGGGGCTGGATGCCTGCGACGTGTGCGGCAACGCCGGGTATTTTGAGCGCAACGGCCAAATCATCTGCAAGCGCTGCGACGTGGTGATGAACATTAACACCATTGGCTTCAAGGGCGGCTGCAACCCCATTCCCCTGGCCTACGAGGTCAGCGGCGGCAGCCTCATCTTCAAGCTGGAGGATATCATCGCCGGGGAAAAAGAATTCCGATAATCCCGCCGCCTTCCAAGGCGCAGAAAGGACGGAAAATACCATGCTGTTTCGTATGATCCGCGGCGTGCTCTTTCACCAGAAGGGCAAAATGCTGCTTATCGCCTTCACCATCGCCCTGGGCGCCTCCCTGGCCACCGGCATGCTGAACGTGATGTGGGACGTGGGCGAAAAGGTGAACAAGGAACTGAAAAATTACGGCGCCAATATTACCGTAAAGCCCAAGGATTCCTCCCTGCTTTCCGATATTTACGATGTGGGCGGCGGCGAAGAGCTGAACGCCGCTTACCTGCGGGAGGACGAGCTGGGGAAGCTGAAAACCATTTTCTGGGCCTTCAACATTGTGGACTTTACCCCCTTCCTGGACACTCAGGTAACGCTGCCGGACGGCAGCCAGGCCCGCATGGTGGGCACCTGGTTTAACCACCATTTGGATTTGCCCACCGGCGAAAGCCTGGACGCGGGCGTGGTGGGCATGCGCTCCTGGTGGGATGTGACCAGCGGCCGCTGGCTGGATGAAAAGGACGAAAACGCCGCCTCCGAAATTATGGTGGGCGCGCTGCTGGCTGAAAGAATGGGCTGGCAGGCGGGCGGCCAGGTGCGTTTATTGGGCAGCCATGGGGAGCGGGACGTGACCATCGCGGGCATTTACGACGCCGGGGGCGACGAGGACGAACAGATTTTTTCCACCCTGGACCTGGTGCAGATCCTTACCGACCGGGAAAACAAGGTGGCCTCCATCGAGGTTTCCGCCCTCACCACGCCGGATAACGAATTGGCCCGCCGGGCGGCCCGAAACCCCGCCGCCCTGAGCAGCCGGGACTATGAAACCTGGTACTGCACCGCCTATGTCAGCGCCATTTGCTATCAAATCCAGGAGGTCATTACCGGGTCCGTAGCCAACGCCGTGCGCCAGGTGGCGGAAAGCGAAGGCACCATTCTGGATAAGACCCAATTGCTCATGATTCTCATTACCGCCCTGAGCCTCATTGGCTCCGCCCTGGGCATCTCCAATCTGGTCACGGCCTCCGTTATGGAGCGCGCCCAGGAAATCGGCCTGCTCAAGGCCATCGGGGCCAGGGACCGGTCCATCACCGGCGTGGTGATGGCCGAAATTCTCATCACGGCGCTGGTGGGCTTCGTGGCGGGCTATTTCATGGGCTTTGGCTTTGCCCAGCTCATCGGCCACAGCGTGTTCGGCTCCGCCGTGGAAATGGACCCCAAGGTGATTCCCATCGTGGCGGCGCTGATTGCCCTGGTCACGGTGGCGGGCAGCCTGCCCGCCATCCGCATGGTGCTGCGGCTGCGCCCCGCCCAGGTGCTTCACGGCGGCCATTGAACGCTATCGTTTCATTTGGAGGATGAACCATGACCAAACGAAGAATGTTCCTGCGGATGATTACCGCGTCCCTGCTGCGCCGGCGTTCCCGCATGCTGATCGCCCTTTTGTCCATCGGCATCGGCGCCACCATCCTGGCAGGCTTGGTAACGATCTATGTGGACGTGCCCCGGCAGATGGGCGCGCAGTTCCGCTCCTACGGCGCGAATATGCTGATTCTGCCCCAAAACGGCGCCGTGCTGAACGGCGATACCCTGCAGCAAGCCCTGTCCGCCATTCCGGCGGAGGAATTGGTGGGCGCGGCCCCCTACCGCTATGTGCGCCTGGATATGACCACCCGGCAGCAGTCCTTCACCGCCGCCGGAACGGATTTTTCCCAAATCGTAAAAACCAGCCCCTACTTTAGCGTGGAAGGCCGGTATCCGGAAAACACCCGCGAGGTGCTGGTGGGCAAGGAAATTGCCGATACCATCGGCGCCAAGGTGGGCTCCACCATGGAATTGACCTATCAGCCCGCCGCGGCCGCCCAGAACGCCACCCCGGAGGAGAGCCGGGAGCCCGGCGCCCTGCTCTCCGGCAGCGCCGAGGGCTGGAGCGGCGGCGTGGTGTACGTGAGCGCCCAGCTGGATGAAAACGCGCGCATCGCCTCCGTGACCATCGACGCGCTCACCCAGACCCCGGAATTCGGCGGCCGGGCCGCCGATGACGAAGCGTTTGCCGCCCAGTTTGTGGGCAAGGCATTGCCGCTTGCGCTGGGCGAGGACGTGGACGCCCTGTCCGGCGCCACCGTTACCTCCTCCGCCGTGGTGGCGGCGCTGAACAGCGCGGTCAAAGCCGCCGCGCCCGCCCAGCCCCGCACCGTGAATTTTACCGTCACCGGTATTTTGACCACCGGCGGCGAGGAGGAAGGCTATGTGTTCCTTTCCCTGGCCGATATGGCGGCCATGACCGGCCAGGACCAAATGGACGTGGCCGAGCTGAGCGTTTCTGCCGGCGCGGAGCAGCTGGAAGCCTATGTGAACGCCATTCAGGAGGGAAACGAAAGCGTGCAGGCCCGCCTGGTCAAGCGCGTTACCCGGTCCGAGGCGTCGGTGCTGTCCAAGCTGCAGGCGCTGGTGTTCCTGGTCACGGCGGTGGTGCTGCTGCTCACCATGATCTGCGTGTCCACCACCATGATGGCCGTGGTTTCCGAGCGGCGGCGGGAAATCGGCCTGCGCAAGGCCCTGGGCGCTTCCGACGGCTCCATCCGGGCGGAATTTTTAGGAGAAGGATTGTTCCTGGGCGCGCTGGGCGGCGTGATGGGGGCCGTACTGGGCTTTGTGTTTGCCCAGGTGGTGAGCGTGAATGTGTTTTCTTCCTCCATCACCTTCCAGCCCCTGCTGCTGCCCATTGCGGTCATCGTGTCCATGGCGGTGGCGGCGCTGAGCTGCCTGCTGCCCATCAAGCGGGCCGTAGCCATTGATCCCGCCCTGGTACTGAAAGGAGAATAAAAAATGAGCCTTCTGGAATTGAAAAACGTATCAAAAATATATGGAGAATTAAAGGCCCTGGACAGCGTGAACATCCATGTGGACCAAGGCGAATGGGTGGCCATTATGGGCCCCTCCGGCAGCGGGAAAAGCACCATGATGAACATTATCGGCTGCATGGATAAGCCCACCAGCGGCGAAGTGCTGCTGGACGGGGTGGATATTTCCAAGGAAAGCAGCAAGCGCCTGACGGATATCCGCCGGGACAAGATCGGCCTGATCTTTCAGCAGTTCCACATGGTGAATTATTTGACGGCTGTGGAAAACGTGATGGTTTCCCAGTATTACCATTCCATGCCCGATGAGCGGGAGGCCCTGGAGGCCCTGGGCCGGGTGGGCCTGAGGGAACGGGCCCGCCATCTGCCCAGCCAGCTTTCCGGCGGCGAACAGCAGCGCGTGTGCGTGGCCCGCGCGCTCATCAACCATCCCGAATTGATCCTGGCCGACGAGCCCACCGGCAACCTGGACGAAGCCAACGAAAATATCGTGCTGGATTTGTTTGCCCAATTGCACAGGGAGGGCACCACCCTGATCGTTGTCACCCACGACCCCGAAGTGGCCGAGGCCGCCCAGCGCACCATCGTGCTGGAGCACGGCAGGGTGGCGCGGGAAGTCGTGAATGAGAATTTTGGGAAAAATTGAAACGAAGCGCTTGAAAACGAGCGAACAGAGTACAGCTTTCGTCAGCCGATAGAATGGGCCGTGTGCCGATTATATAAAAAAAATGTGCTTTGTACGCTGATAACTGTACTCTTTTAAAACGCTCCTCCCGCTTTTCAGAAAGGACCTGTATGAAAAAAGCTTCTTTCGCGCTCTGTATTGCCGTTATCGCCCTGGGCCTGGCGCTGGCCGCGGGGGTGAAAACGTTCCTTGCGCCCTGCGTGCATGAGGATGGGTCCTTCGGGGCCTGCCATTGGGCGGGGCAGATGCTGCTGGGCGTGGGCGCGCTGCTTGCCGCGCTGGGCCTGCTGGCCCTGATTCACCGGAACCAAAGCGTGAGGGCCGGGCTGCTGCTTGCCGCCGCGGCCGCCTCCATCCTGGGGCTTTTGACCCCCGGCACGCTGATTTCCCTTTGCAAAATGAGCGCCATGCGCTGCCGGGCCATCATGCAGCCCGCGGCCATGGTGCTGTGCGCGCTGGCGCTGCTTTTGTCCCTGGCGGGCGCGCTGGCCGGACGATGGAAAAAAATGAGGTGTTCATGAACGCGTTTTCTCTGCCTGAAAAAAACCTGCTTCGGAAGCCGGGCCGCACCGCCGCGCTGATGCTGCTGACGGCGTTCCTGGCCCTGTCGGTGTTTGGCGGCACGGTGGTGGTCTCCTCCCTTCAGCGGGGCCTTGGCAGCCTGGAATCCCGCCTGGGGGCGGATATTATCGTGCTCCCCTCCTCCGCCCAGAGCAAGGTGAGCTTTGAAAAGCTGCTGCTCCAGGGCACCACGGGCGCTTTCTATATGGACGCCTCCGCCCTGGACAGCGTCCTGGAGGTGGAGGGCGTGGAGGCCGCCGCGCCGCAGACCTTTCTGGCCTCCCTCAAAGCCGATTGCTGCTCGGTGAAAATCCAGGTGATCGGCATGGACCCTCAAACGGATTTTGTGGTGCAGCCCTGGATTGCGCAAAGCCTGAGCCGGGAACTGGGCGAAATGGAAGTGGCCGTGGGCTGCAAGGTGGAAGCCGACGTGGGGGAGATCATCCGCATTTACGATGAACGGTGCAGGGTGGCGGCCCGGCTGGCCCCCACCGGCACCGGACTGGACACCGCGGTGTACTGCGATATGGCCACCATGCGCCAATTGCTCAGGGCCGCCGAGGCCAAGGGCGTTACCCATAAGCTCACCAGCGATTCGGGGGATATGATCTCCGCCGTGTACGTGAAGGTGAAGGACGGCTATGACGTGGACCGGGTGAATAATCTGCTCAACGGCCATGTGCGCAAGGCTTCCGCCGTGCGCACCAGGAGCATGCTCACCCAGGTAGCCGACGGCCTGGCGGGCGTGTCCCGCACGGTGGCGCTGCTCATCGCGGCGGTGTGGGCGCTGTCGCTCGTTATTTTGTTCATCGCCTTTGCCATGATGGTGCATGAGCGCAGGCGGGAATTTGCGGTGCTGCGCCTGCTGGGCACCTCCCGGCGCATGCTCAGCCGCATGGTGCTGTGGGAAGCTGCGCTGTGCAGCCTGCTGGGCGCTGCGCTGGGCCTGGGCCTGGCCGCCGCCCTGGTGTTTCCCTTTACCACGCTGATTGAAATGAACCTGGGGCTGCCTTATCTGGCCCCGTCCGTTGGGCTGGTGCTGCGCTATGCCGCGCTTTCCCTGGCCGTCACGGTGGCGGCGGGGGCCTTGGCCAGCGCCTGGGCCGCCTGGAAGCTGAGCCGGACCGATCCCGGCGCCACCCTGCGGGAGGGAGCGTGAAAAAAATGAGCCTGAACGCCGAAAACATCAGCAAGCGGTATTTCCGCAAAACGGGCCAGGCCAATTACTTTGAAGCCGTGCGGCCCATGTCCCTGACCTTGCCCGACGGGCTTGTCACCGTGCTTTCGGGCCGCAGCGGCAGCGGGAAAACGACCCTGCTCCATATGCTCTCCGGCCTGCTCACGCCCACCTCCGGCCAGGTGCTTTTGGACGGCGCCGACCTGTACGCCTTAAGCGACGCCGCCCTTTCCCGGCTGCGGAATGAAAAAATCGGCGTGGTGCCCCAGGCCAGAAGCGCCGTGGACACCCTGACCGTGCTGGAAAATATCCTGCTGCCCGGCCAGCTCTACGGGGGAAAGGGAAACCTGGAGGCCGCGCGGCGCTGGATGGAGGCCCTGGGCATTTCGGCCCTTGCCGGCGCCCGGCCTGCCGAGCTTTCCGGCGGCGAACTGCGGCGCATGGCCATCGCCCGCGCCCTGACCCAGAAGCCGCAGGTCCTCCTGGCCGATGAGCCTACCGGCGACCTGGACGATGAAAACACCCATCTGGTGCTTTCCTGCCTCCAGGCCGCGGCGCATGAGGAGGGCAAAGCCGTGTTTCTGGTAACGCACGAAAGCGACGCCCTCCGGTACGCCGACCGGGCCTATAAAATGGACGGCGGC
>CAMOHY010000140.1 GCA_946615495.1 uncultured Clostridia bacterium | reverse complement strand
CGCGTTCGTAAACGGCGGCTTCAGCGCTGGCGCCCACGACGCCCAGCACCATGACAAGAGCCATCAACAGAGACAGGAACTTTTTCATGAGTCATACCTCCATGATTTTTTATTTCCTTCATCATGATGATGAATGAAAACGAAATGGATAACGCGCCTCCGAATTATTCATTTTCGGGGGATTCGCATACCAATTATACATACTTTCGGCACAAAAAGCAATCTAAAAATACGGAAAATGGAAAAAAACAAAAAATATACAATCCGGATGAAATTTCCCCGTTTGCTTCCTTCATCCCCATGCTATAATTGAAAAAAATCCTGTTGCTATTCAGCCGTCAAGGCAGAAAGAACGCTTTGAGTTACGAAGGCAGGGGACGGAAGGATGCGGATCGTGATACAAAAGGCCGCCCGGCGGCTCACAGTCTGGAACGAGGCGGGCGCCTGCCTTTTTTCCTGCCCGGTGGCGCTGGGCAGCCAGCCTATAGGCCCCAAGGAAAAGGAGGGCGACGGCAAAACGCCGGAGGGGGATTATTTCGTATGCCTGAAAAAAATAGGCAAATACGGCCCCTCTTTGGGCGTCAGCTACCCCAGCGAAAAGGACGCCCTGGGCCAGGGCGCGCCGGAAAGCCTGACCGCCTGCATCCGGGAAAGGGCCCTGCGCAATGAAAGGCCGCCCTGGGGCACGGCCCTGGGCGGCGAAATATACATTCATGGCGGCGGCGTTCAAAGCGATTGGACCGCCGGGTGCGTCGCCCTCCGGGACGAGGACGCCGAAACGGTTTACCGCATGGTGGAAGTGGGAACGGAGATTAGGATCGAGAGCGGAGAGTGAAGATTATCATAGCGAACGGAGTACAGTTTATTGTGTCTGCGCACTGAGTTCCGTATCTTTGTATAATCACTATATAAGCTGCACTCTTTAAGCCTCCACTCTCCAACCTTTTTTAAAACGCCACGTTCTTCACCGCGATTTCGGCGGGCTTTTTTTCCGCCTCCGCCCGGTAGATGGCGATGGTCAGGGCGCCGTCCTGGCTGGTGGCCTGGATGCGCAGGGGGAAGGGGTAATCGTTGCGGAAGCGGAAATTCAGCCTGCTGTTGCCCACCGCCGCGTCCACCCCGATGGGCAGGTAGCTGGCCCCGTTGTCTCCGTGGGCCCGGCGCTGCAGCACCGTGAGCCCCGGCAATTGCAGCACCACGTTATACAGCGTGGAGGACACCTGGCAGGTGCCCCCGCCGTAGCCCTGCTGCAGCTTGCCGTCCACCAGCACGCCGGCGGGCATATAGCCGCTGCTGGCCTTATAGGGCCCCATATCCCGGTTAAAGTTCAGCTCCGCCGACGCTGCCAGCGGGAAGGCGCACAGCTTTTCGCAGGCCACGGCGATATTCGCCATCCGGTTCCGGTTGGATTCGTCCGCGGTGATCTTATAAAAGGAAGTAAAGGAAGCGATGGGCGCGTCCGTCCCGGCGGTTTCCGGGCAATCATACACATAGGCCACATCCCCCAGCAGCCGGGAATCCAAATACCCGTACTGCCGGTGGTACACCAGCCTGCCAAACCCGTTTTCAAACCCGATCAGCGACACCCTGGCCCCCTCGTGCAGGGTAATCAGGGTATCCCCGCCGCCGGGCTCGCTGGTGACCGGGGCGTCCTGGGCCGAAACGGCGGCCAAAAAGCGGTTGAACTCCACGCCGTAGGGCGGCGTGTTTTCCGGGTCGACCACCTGCGGGTCCTCCAGGCACACCCGGCGGATGTAGCCGGTTAAATTGTCCTCCCTATAGCGGATGAGGGCGAAGGTGGGGTTCAGGGCCAGCACCTCCACGCGCTTGCGCTTGGGCACCACGCCGATGGAGTCAAAGCCGTCCGTGCCCTTCCAGGAGGCAAACACCTTGCCGTCCAGCCGGGTGCGGGCGGTGTACAGGGCGGGAAGGCTTTCTTCCTCTCCATAGCAAAAAGCCCCGCTCAGGGGCAAAAGAAGAAAAAGCAGGAGCAGGGCCAGCGCGCGCTTCATGGAAAAATTACAGCTCCTTATAAATGGCTACAAACAGCGCCAGGTCATGGGTGGAGGCGTCAATGCGGATGGGGAAATCAAAATCGTTGCGGAAAATAAAGTTCTGCGTGTCGGTGCCGGAGGCGGCGTCCATGCCGTGGGGCAGGTAGGAGGCGGCGTTGTCTCCGTGAGGATTGCGGCGCAGCACGGTAATGCCGGGCAGCTGCATCAGGGTGTCCCACAGGGTGGAGGACACCTGGCAGGAGCCGCCGCCGTAGCCCATCTTGGTTTCGCCGTCCTTGAGCACGGGGGCCAGCTTATAGCCGTTGGCCGCGTTGAAGGGGCTTACGCAGTCGTTAAAATTCATGGTTTCCCCCGGCCTGAGCACTTTGCTGATGAACTTGCAGCACACGCCCAGGTTCACGATGCGGTCCGGGTTATTATTATAGAAGGAATTGAACACGGCGATGGGCTGGCCGTCGGCGGCGCTGTCCACGCTGGGGGCCACGGGCAAAAGCTCGCTTAGGTCATTGGTGTTGATATAGCCGTACACCCGCTTATGGATCACCACCGCCCAGCCGTCCTCCAGGCCCATGATGGCCACGCGGGCTCCCTCCGTAAGCAGGGACAGGGTATCGCTGTCCGCATCCTTTGCGGCCTTTACCTCCACGTCCCGGTCGATAACGGTGTAATAAGGCACGGCCACAATGGGATAGTCCGGCGTGCTCACGGGATCGGGGTTGCTGAGCACGTCAATGCGGTGGCGCATCACATAGCCCACGCTCTTGCCGCCGGTCTTGATGGCCACCCAGCCGGGATACACCGCGGTGATCTGAATTTTGTTGCCGGCGTTCATGGTCTTGAGCACCTTGCCCGCGGGCCTGCCGTCCTCGTCCAGGTCCATTTTATCGTACACGTTGGTGTAGCTGTTGGGATAGCGGCGGGTGATTTCGCCGTTATACAGGACATCGCTGTCCGCGGCCAGCGCGGCGGTGGATGAAAGCAGGCACAGAACCAACATCAGGGACAGCACAAACCGAAACTTCACCTTGAAAACCCTCCAACATTTTTCCGTAGTACATGGAGCCTCCCCCTGCGGGGGAAAGTTCGCTCGTTATTATAGCACGTTTTTTTCCATTGGCAAATCTCTTGAAGGAAAAATTTACATTCAGGCCAAATTTTTCGCTTTTTCCCCGTGCCCGGCCTAAAAAATTTCCCGGCGTTTTGGGGGTTTACAGCGGCGCGATTTCATTATATAATAATACGGTACATATATGGTTGAAAGGCGGTTTAACATCAATGATCGAAAATTGGCTGTTTGGAATTACCTCTGCTCTGGCGGAAAGCGCCGGAACCGCTGCGGCTGCTCCGGCTGCGGAAGCGGGCGCGGAAGAAATGGCTATGTCCCCCGTGGCGGCCATTTTGCAAATGGTGCTTCCTCTGGTGCTGATGGGCGTGGTGTTCTATTTCATGCTCATCCGTCCCCAGCGCAAAAAGGATAAGAAAGTAAAGGAAATGCTGGATAACTTAAAGCATGGCGACCGGGTGACCACCATCGGCGGCATCTACGGCACCATCATGGCCATCAAGGACGAAACCATCACCCTGGCCGTAGGCCAGCGCGGCGGCCAGCCCACCGAAATGACCGTGGCCCGCTGGGCAATCCGGCAGGTGGAAGAAGTGTCCGTGGAAAACGAAGGCGAGCTGCTCAACTAACAGCAGTTTCCAAGCTGCATATTCGCTTTCCTCTCTGCATACCCTGTGGGGGAGCAGTTGGCGGCGGCAAGGCTTCCGCGGTAATATCAACCGGCTGATTCCCCAAAACCCGGTATTACCTGAAACAGCAAGGCCCATGGGCCGGCGGCTCAAGTTCGTCGTCCCGATGGGTCTTTTTCTTTGAAAGGCGGACGCGGTATGAATCTTTTTTCCCTGTTTCTGCTGGCGGTGGGGCTGAGCATGGACGCCTTCGCGGTGGCCGTGTGCAAAGGGCTGGCGCTAAAAAAAATCACGGTGCGCCACGCCGCGGTGGTGGGCCTGTGGTTCGGCGCGTTTCAGGCGCTCATGCCGCTGCTGGGCTATTTTTTGGGCGCGCAGTTCCGGGACGCCATCACGGCCTACGCCCACTGGATTGCCTTTGTGCTGCTGGCGCTCATCGGCGGAAACATGATAAGAGAAGCCGTGTTTGAAAAAGAAGAGGCTGAAACCGACGGCGCCCTTTCCTTCCGCTCCATGCTGCCTTTGGCCGTGGCCACCAGCATCGACGCCCTGGCCGTGGGGGTCACGTTCGCATTCCTGGATGTGCGCGTCCTTCCCTCCGTCACGCTGATTGGCTGCACCACCTTTCTCCTCTCCGCCCTCGGCGTCAAGATGGGCAGCCTGTTTGGCGCGCGGTATGAAAAAAAGGCCGAAATTCTGGGCGGCGCGATCCTGATCCTGCTGGGCGTAAAGACGCTGCTGGAGCATTTGGGCGTGCTGTGATTCAGTAGAGCATAAGCATTATCATAATAAACAGCGCAATGAACACGACGGGGCCGTTCATTGCGCTGTTTTTAAAGATTATTTGACTGCCGGGGCTGCGCGCCCCCGGACCTGGGCCCCAGGCCCTGAACCCGCTCCTGGCGGTGCTGCGCTGTTGGAATAGACAAGCGCTTTTTCGCCCGCTGCATGATGGGGACGATGAAAAGTGAGAAGGCTTACAGCCGCCGTTCATTGGCTGGTGACATATTTCCGCATATGCAGCAGCGCGTTCTTTTCCAGGCGGGACACCTGGGCCTGGGAAATGCCGATTTCTCCGGCCACCTCCATTTGGGTTCTGCCCTCGAAAAAGCGCAGGCGCAAAATCTTCTTTTCCCGCTCGTTCAGCCTGCGCATGCCCTCCTTGATGGCGATGCGTTCCAGCCATTCCTCGTCGGCGTGCTTATCATCCTTCACCTGGTCCATGATGTAAATGGCGTCTCCCCCATCGTTATACACCGGTTCAAAAAGGGAAATGGGGTCCTGAATAGCCTCCAGGGCAAACACCACGTCCTCCCTGGGCACGCCCAATTCCTGGGCCATCTCCTCCACCGTGGGCTCCCTATTCAGGCTCACCACCAGCCGGTCGCGGGCCTGCAGGGCCTTGTACGCCGTATCCCGCAGGCTTCGGCTCACCCGGATGGGATTATTGTCCCGCAGGTAACGGCGAATTTCCCCAATAATCATGGGCACCGCATAGGTGGAAAAGCGCACGTTCTGGGTCACGTCAAAATGATCCAGCGCTTTGATGAGGCCGATGCAGCCCACCTGAAACAGATCGTCCACATTTTCGCCCCGGTTATTGAACCGCTGCACCACGCTGAGCACCAGGCGCAAATTGCCGCGGATAAATTCTTCTCTCGCCGCGCGGTCGCCGCCGTGCACCAGCGGGAACAATTCGCGCATGCGTTCATTGGTGAGTACGGGCAGCGTCGCGGTATCCACGCCGCAGATTTCCACTTTGCTATTTGCCATACTGCCACCTCCGTCAAAAGCAGTATGGCACCGGAAAGAAAGGGTTATGCAGGCGGCGCAGGAAGAAATTTCATCCAGGCGGATTTTCCAAAAACAAAAAAACCGGGCCAGGCAAAAGCCCGGTCCGGCCAATGGAAAGGCTTATTCGTTATCCGCGGTCACGGCCTTGGCGGCGGTGCGGCCGGAAACGAAGATTTCCACGATGGCGTTGCCGCCCAAGCGGTTGCCGCCGTGGATGCCGCCGGTCACTTCGCCGGCAGCGTACAGGCCGGGAATGGCCTGGCCGTCAGCGTTCAGCACATGGCGGTCGGTGTCCACCTTCACGCCGCCCATGGTGTGGTGGGTGGAGGGAGCCATCAGGCGGATGGTCAAAAGCGCGTTGTCCAGATCGTAGGTATCGGGCAGGTACTTTCCGTTTTCGTCCTTCTGCACGTTGCCCACGGTGCGGGAAGCGATGGCCTTGCCCACATCGGGATATTCGCCCTGGCCCATCACAGCCGCGTCATAAGCGCGGATGGTGTTAATCACGGTCTGAGGATCAGCCGTCACGCCCAGCTGTTCAAACAGTTCGGGCAGTTCGGCGATGGTGCGGCGGTAGTAGCGGCCTTCATAGTCGCCCTCGGCCAGCTGCATGGGGGCGGGCATCATCTGTTCCTTGTTGTAGAATTCCAGGAACACGCCCTTGGTGCCGTTCACTTCCATGCCGTTGCGGAATTCGGCCAGGGACAGCACGTCGCG
>CAMOHY010000139.1 GCA_946615495.1 uncultured Clostridia bacterium | reverse complement strand
AGAGGTGGACAAGCTGCTGGGCTTTGCCCTGGGGGCGGACGATTATATCGTCAAGCCCTTCTCTCCCCGTGAAATCGTGTCCCGCATCCAGGTGATCTTCCGCCGCATGAACCAAATGCAGACCGCGCCGGACCAGGGCCGCCTGACCGTGGGCAATACGGAAATCGATTTAAAATGCTACGAGGTGCACGTGAACGGTGAAAGCGTGCTCCTTTCCCCCAAGGAAGTGGAAATTCTGCACCTGATGGCCAGCCATCCCCGCCAGGTTTTTTCCCGCGAGCAATTGCTGGATAATATCTGGGGGTTCGATTTTAACGGCGATCCCAGGGTGGTGGATACCAGCATCAAGCGCATCCGCAAAAAGCTGCCGGAGGATACGGATATCCTGCTCCGTTCGGTTTACGGCGTAGGCTACAAGGCGGAGGTGCGCGGGGATGCCTAAACGGTTCTCCTCCCTCACCCGGTTTCTGCTGCTCCTGGCTGTGTACGTGGTGGGGGTCACTGCCGCGTTTTTTGGGCTGAGCAGCTACTATTTTGATGATATCAACATCGGCGCCCATTACAGCGCCCTCACGTCGGGCGTACGCGCCGCCGCCGGGCTGCTGGAGGAATACCGGAAGGGGGAAAAGACCCTGAGCGATCTCCAGCGGGCTGTAAACCCCACGCTCAGCACCGACGGCGCTTTTTATATGCTGCTGAATGAGGACGAGCAGGTGCTGGTGTACACGCAAAGCGCGGCCCCCTATTTCGCGGGCAGCACCCTGCCCGCCCTGCTGGACGCGGCCAAGCGGAACGAATCCACCGCCGTCCGCAGGCAGGCCAACGGGGAAGCGGCCCTGCTGGTGGGCCAGAAGGTCAGCGGCGGATATGTGCTGGCGGGCAGGCCTTTGCGCATTTTTTCCGGCACGGCGCTTTCCTTCCGCACCAGAATGCTTTTGTCCATGGGCGTGGTTTTGCTCATGATGCTGCTGGTTGGCGCCATATCCGCCCGGCGGGCTGCCCGCCCCGCCCGCATCATCACCCAAATGGCCAGCCAATTGACGGAGGGAGAGCTGGTCACCCTGCCGGAAAACCTGCCGGGCGAGGATATGCGGGAAATCGCCGCGGCCCTGAACTACATGAGCCGCACCGTGGCCCGCGCCATCAGCGACGTAAAGTATGAAAAGGAAACCATGTCCCTGATTCTGGAGGGCCTGAGCGAAGGCATTTTGGCCGTGGACGATAAGGGAAAAATCCTGCACGAAAACGCCGCGGCCTGGCAGCTGCTGGGCGGAGAGGAAACGGAGGCGTACCGCTCCGTCATGGACGCCCTGCGGCAGGAGCGGCAGGAGGAGCATTGGGAGCAGAAGTTTACCCAGGGCGGCCGGGTGCTGTATTACGCCGTGTCCCGGCTGCCCCAGGATGAAAAGGGCAGCAAACGCCGGGGCACTGTGGCCCTGATCCGGGATATCACAGAGCAGGAGCGGCTGGAGCGCACCCGCCATGATTACGTGGCCAATATTTCTCATGAGCTGCGCACGCCGCTGGCCTCCATCCGCGGCCTGGGCGAAGGCCTGCGGGACGGCCTGGTGACGGAGGAAAAGGACCGGCAAAAATACTACAACATCATCGTTGGCGAGGTCACCCGCCTCTCCCGCCTGGTCAACGACCTGCTGGAGCTGAGCAGCCTGCAGTCCAACCCCGCGGCCTTTGAAACGGAGCGGGTGGACCCCAATGAATTGATTTACGACCTGCACGACCGAAACGGCAGCCTCTTTACCGAAAAGGCCCTGACCTTCGTGCGTTCCCTGCCCGACGAACCGCTGCCGGATATCATATCCAACGAGGACCGGCTGTCCCAGGTGCTCACCATTTTCCTGGATAACGCCCGGAAATATACGCCCACCGGCGGCGCCGTCACCCTGGGCGCCGAAAAAAGCGGTCAGGGAATCCGCTTTTTTGTGCGGGATACCGGCATCGGTATGGACGAGGAAACCCAGCGCCTGGCCTTTGAGCGCTTCCACCAGGCGGAACGGGGCCGCAGCGATAAGGGCAGCGGCCTGGGCCTTTCCATCGCCAAGGAAATATTGCAGAAAATGGGCGTGGAAATCCACGTAAAAAGCGCGCCGGGAAAGGGGAGCGAATTTTCCTTCGTCATCTCCACTTTGTCTTCTTAGCGCGCCAAGCTGGACTTTCGGGAAAATTCCTGACAGATTCCAGCTTTTTATGGTTTCCTTCCGGCGGAAAATATGCTATACTTACATTATTCGCTATGGATTTGGAGGAATGACGCCATGTTCGGCAAAATGATGAACAGTTTTTATTACGGAAAAAGCGGCAAGGGCGATTTCAGGAAGGAGGACCTGCCCAAAAACCGCTGGCAGCTTTTCTGGGAAATGCTGCGGGTGCGGTTTTCCGGCCTGTGCCGGCTGAATTTGATGACGGTGGCCGCCTGGCTGCCCCTGATTATTCTCATCGGCTACTGCGTCACCAACATTTTCCAGGCCATCGCTGTCACCAGCCAGTACAGCGCATATCTGGAAACCGGCGATATGGGCCAATTGACGGAGGAAACCATCGCCTTCATGGAAAAGATTGAGCCCTACCAGATGATCGCCGACATCACCGAGCAGTGCTTGTGGACCTTCTGCCTCTGGGCCATTCCCTGCATCGCCATCACCGGCCCCGTTCAGGCGGGCCTGGCTTACGTGACCCGGAACTGGAGCCGGGATGAGCACGCCTTCATCTGGGCCGATTTCAAGGACGCCGTCAAGGAAAACTGGAAGCAGGGCCTGGGCGTTTCCGCCATCACGTCTCTCATGCCCCTCATCCTGTACGTGGGCTACCGGTTCTATGGCCAGCAGGCCCAAAACAGCGTCTTTTTCATGGTGCCCCAGATGCTTATCGTCATGATCGGCGTCGTGTGGATGCTCAGCCTCACCTTCATGTACCCCATGATGGTTTCCTACAACGTGTCCTTCGGCCAGCTCATTAAAAACAGCATGGTCATGGCCGTGGGCCGCCTGCCCCAAACGGTGGGCATCCGGCTTATCCTGCTGGTGCCCGCCGCCCTGTGCGTGCTCATTTTCTTCTTGACCGGCTCTCTCCTGGCCCTGCTGGCCCTGGCCGTTTATTACGTGCTCATCGGCTTTTCCATGGCCCGCTTCGTCTGCGCCAGCTACACCAACGGCGTGTTCGATAAGTTCATCAATTCCCATATGGAGGGCGTGCAGGTGAACCGCGGCTTGGCCTCCGAAGAGGACCTGGACGAGGACGACGAGGAAGAAAGCGAAGAAAACCAAACGCCCTCCCAGCCTGAATAAGCCGCATCGAACGGCCCCCTTTCGCGCATACTACCAGCAAAGAGAGGGGGCGGGCGGCGTATGCTTTCCCAGGAAGAAAGGCTGAAATACCAGGTAGCCCGCGAATTGGGGCTGCTGGACAAGCTGCTGGCCGTGGGCTGGGCCGGGCTGAGCGCCAAGGACAGCGGGCGCATCGGCGGCGTGGTCAGCGCGCGGCTGCGGCAGGGCAAGAAGGAATCTGGAAACAGGAATTAGGCGTTTGAGCAGGCTTCAGCGTACAGCGTGCAGGTATGGGCCCCTTTGTTTGGACAAACGAAAACCGCCCTTAGTACTTTGAACGCCGTTCACTCTTTTTCATTGAGTTTTGCAGCAAAGGAAGAATCAAAAAAGTGTACACCGCCTTTGCCCGTGTTTATGACGCGCTCATGGACACGGTGGACTATCCGGCCTGGGCCGCGCATTATCTGCGCCTCATGGCCGAATGCGGGGTGCCGGAAAAGGCGAAATGCGTGGAATGCGCCTGCGGCACCGGCAATTTAACCATTCCATTCAAAAAAAGCGGCCTGCAAATTACCGGCATGGACCTGTCGGAGGATATGCTGGCCGCCGCCATGGAAAAGGCGCGGGCCGCGGGCCTGACGCTGCCCTTTGTGCGTCAGGACATGCGCGTCCTTTCCGTGCCGCGCCGGGTGGACTGCGTGCTGGCCACCTGCGACGGCGTGAATTACCTGACCGAGCCCGCGGGCGCGCAGGCGTTTTTTTCCGCCGCCTACGCCGCGCTCCGGCCCGGCGGCGCGCTGATCTTTGATGTGTCCACCCCCTTCAAGCTTTCCCAAACCTTGGGCAATCATACCCTTTATTCAGATGATGAAAGCATTTCCTATATCTGGCGCAACGCCTACGATGAAAAAAAGGCCTGCGTGACGCTGACGCTTTCCCTGTTCGTGCGCCGGGCCGACGGGGCCTATGACCGCCTGGAGGAAAGGCAGACCCAGCGGGCCCACACCAGGGCGGAGCTGAAAAAATGGCTTGTGGACGCGGGCTTTGAAAGCATCCGTTTTTTCGGCCGCCTGCGCCTGTCCCCGCCCCGCGCCCAGGACGACCGCTGGCACGTCGCCGCCCTGAAGCCCAGCGAATAACCCTTTTTCCCAAAGAAACAGAAGGCACAAAAAAGGAGCGATACAATCACCATGCTGGAATTGAGCCATATTCGATATGATGTGAACGACGAAGCGGGCCGCGTGGATATTCTGCGGGACGTGAGCTTTATCGTTCCCCAAAACCGTTTTACGGTCATTACCGGCCCCAACGGCGGCGGTAAATCCACCATCGCCAAAATGATTGCCGGGGTCATTCATCCCACTGGGGGCAGCATCCATTTTAACGGCCAGGACATTACGGCCCTGGGCATTACGGACCGGGCGCGCCTGGGCATCAGTTACGCCCTGCAGCAGCCGGTGCGCTTTAAGGGCATTCAGGTGATCGATCTTTTGCGCATCGCCGCAGGGAAGGACCTGACCACCGCCGCCTGCTGCGATTATCTTTCCCGCGTGGGCCTGTGCGCCCGCGATTATATCAGCCGGGAAATCAACGCCAGCCTGTCCGGCGGCGAACTCAAGCGCATCGAAATCGCCACCGTGCTGGCCCGCGGCTCTCTTCTTTCCGTGTTCGACGAGCCGGAGGCAGGCATCGACCTGTGGAGCTTCCAAAGCCTGATCCGGGTGTTCGAGCAGATGCGGGAAAGCATCGAGGGCAGCTCCATCCTGGTCATTTCCCACCAGGAGCGCATCCTGGAAATTGCCGATGATATCATTGTGGTCGCCGACGGCGGCATCCGGGAGCAGGGGCCGCGGGAAGCCATCCTTCCCCACCTCATCGGTACGCCCGCTGCCATCAGCAGCTGCGAAAAGATTCAGGAAAGGGGCTGAGGGCATGGATACTATTCAAAAGCGCATCCTGGCAGAGGTGGCCGATTTGCACACTGTGCCGGAGGGAGCCTACAACATCCGGGCCAACGGCGAAAGCGCCGGCCGCCGCAGCACCGCCAATATTGAAATCACCTCCAAGGAAAACGGCAGCGGCATCGATATCCGCATCAAGCCCGGCACCAAGCGCGAAAGCGTGCATATTCCCGTGGTGCTCAGCGAAAGCGGGCTGAAGGAAACGGTTTATAACGATTTTTATATCGGCGAGGACTGCGATGTGGTCATCGTGGCGGGCTGCGGCATTTCCAACTGCGGCAGCCAGGATTCCCAGCACGACGGCATTCACCGCTTCTATGTGGGCAAGGGCGCCCGCGTGCGCTATGTGGAAAAGCATTACGGCGAAGGCGACGGCCAAGGCAAGCGCATTCTGAACCCCGGCACGGAAGTGTATATGGAAGAAAACAGCACCATGGAAATGGAAATGGTGCAGATTCGGGGCGTGGATTCCACCGTGCGCACCACCACCGCGGAATTGGCCGCCGGGGCCAAGCTGCTGGTCAAGGAACGGCTGATGACCCACGGCGGGCAGTCCGCCATCAGCGTGTACAAGGTGAACCTGAACGGCGCCGGGGCCAACGCGGACGTGGTGTCCCGCAGCGTGGCGCGGGATCAGTCCTACCAGAAATTTGACGCCTGCATTGCGGGCAACGCGCCCTGCCACGGCCATACGGAGTGCGATTCCATTATTATGGATCAAGGCCGCATCCTGGCCGTTCCCTCCCTGGAAGCCAACCATACCGACGCGGAATTGATCCATGAGGCCGCCATCGGCAAGATCGCCGGGGAGCAGCTCGTCAAGCTCATGACCCTGGGGCTCACCGAGGCCGAGGCGGAGGAGCAGATCATCAACGGTTTCCTGCGCTGAGGCGCAGCCATTGAAAGGCGCTGCCTCACATTCTGTAAAAATCGCACAAAAGCAGCATTGGTTGACCCACGCACTCTGTAGGGGCGGATATCATCCGCCCGTATGA
>CAMOHY010000138.1 GCA_946615495.1 uncultured Clostridia bacterium | reverse complement strand
TTTCCAAGCTGGATTACATTTCTTCCGCCGGGCTGCGGGTGCTTTTGTCCGCCCACAAGCAAATGAGCGCCAAGGGCGGCATGAAGGTGACAAACGTAAACGAAATCGTGCGCGAAGTGTTTGATGTGACCGGCTTTGCCGATATTCTGAATATTGATTGAGGAGAATGACCATATGAAATCAGATGTGATTACGGTTTCCAGCCGGGGAACCCAAATGGAAAAGGCGCTTTCTCAGGTGGAAAAAGTGGCCTCTTATAAGGGCCTGACGGGGAAAAACGCCCTGCACCTGCGTTTGCTTACCGAAGAAATGATGGGCATGATGCGCTCCATCACCGGCGAAACAGAAGGAAAATTCTGGCTGGAGGACGAGGAAAACGTGTATCAGCTGCATTTGCAGGTGGCCACCCGCATGGACAGCGGCAAACGGGACCAGCTTTTGTCCGCCTCCAGCACGGGCAAAAACGAATCCGCCAAGGGCCTGATGGGCCGGCTGCGGGATATCTTTGACCGGGGCGCCGACGAGGACATCGCTTCCTTTACCAGCCCGCTTCTGTATCCTCACGCGTATGAGCATTCCTCCACGCCCACGCTGGATTGGGAATGGTCCATGGTGCAGTATGAAAACGCGCTTTCTTCCCGCGTGCAGCAAAACGACACCGCCGCCAAGGAAGCCTGGGACGAATTGGAAAAGTCCGTGGTGGCGAAGGTGGCGGACGATGTGAAG
Source organism: uncultured Clostridia bacterium (assembly GCA_946615495.1). Lineage (GTDB taxonomy): Bacteria > Bacillota > Clostridia > Christensenellales > Aristaeellaceae > RUG563. Next base: position 5,511 of record CAMOHY010000138.1, on the reverse strand, counting down.
GTTTCCATCCGCGGCCGCGTCGTTGAAATGACCATCATCAAAAAAATCGCGTAATCAAAGGAAGAAATACAAAATGATCCGAAAACTGGTCAAACAAATGCTGGCGGCGCAAACGCTGTCCGCCCTGACGGTGTCCCTGTGCCTGCTGATCGATAACATCATGATCTGCCGCTTTCTGGGCGTGCAGGCCATTGCCGCGTACGGCTTGGCCAACCCGATTTTGCTGGTTATCGGCGCCATTGGCAGCATGCTGGCGGCCGGGGTGCAGGTGGCGTGCAGCAAATCCCTTGGCAGCGGCTCCAAGGAGGAAACCGATAAGGGCTATTCCTCCGCCGTCGGCCTGATGCTGGGCATTTCCCTCCTCTTTACGGTCCTGGTGCTCCTTTTCCGCAGCCCCTTGGCCACCCTCATGGGCGCGGGAAGGGAAGGAGAATTGTTTGACCAGACGCGGGACTATCTGACAGGCTTCATCATCGGCGCACCCGGCTCCATGGGTGCGCTGGTGCTGGTGCCTTTTTTGCAAATAGCGGGGCAGAGCAATTTGCTCATCGTGGCCGTGTTGGGCATGACGGTGTCCGACGTGGCATTCGATCTGTTGAACGCGCTGGTTTTCCACGGCGGCATGTTCGGCATGGGGCTGGCTTCCTCCCTGAGCTATTATGCGGCCATGGTGATCGCTCTTGGTTACTTCCTGTCCAAAAAATGCGTGTTCACCTTTTCTTTTAAGCTTATAACGCTGAAAAAGATCAAGGAACTGTTCGTCGGCGGCGTGCCCACCATCTTTACCATGGCTTCCTCGGTGGTGCTGGTATTCATCCTGAATAAAATCCTTCTGCGGGCGGGCGGCAGCGACGGGGTGGCGGCCTTTTCCGTGCTGCTTTCCATCGGCAACGCCAGCAACTGCATTTCCACCGGGATGGGCGGCGTATCGCTGACGCTGTCCGGCATCCTTTTTAACGAGGAGGACCGCACGGGCTTAAAGGAATTGCTCAGGCTCCTTGTACGCTACGCCGTGGTGCTGGGGGCGGCCGCCGGCGTGCTGCTGATGGCGCTTGCGCCTGTGCTGGTGCGAATCTTTATTTCTCAGCCGGGCACGGCCCAGGATTTGGCCGTTCAGGGCGTGCGCCTCTTTGGCCTGGGGCTGATTCCCTGCTGCTTGAACAACGCGCTGAAAAATCTGTATCAGGGCACGGAAAGAGTCTCGCTGACCGAAACCATTTCTATCCTGGAGGGCGCTTTGCTGCCCGTTTTGGTTGCCTTGCTCTTCAGCGCCATTTGGGGCGTAAACGGCGTGTGGCTGTACTTTGCGCTGGGAGAGCTTTTGGCCCTCGCGTGCATTTCGCTGCTCGTTTGGCGGCGCAGCCACGGTATATCGCTGAAGGCTGAGCCGTATTTGCTGCTGAAAAAGGATTTTGGCGTGCAGCCGGAAAACCTGCTGGAAATGGATATCCACTCCATCCAGGAGGTAACGGCGGCGGCGGAAAAGGCGGAAAGCTTCTGCCGCCAACACGGGCAAAACGAAAAAATTGCCAACCATATCGCCCTTTGCGTGGAAGAAATGGCCAGCAACACAGTGCTTCACGGCTTCAGCCAGAAAAAGAAGAATTATTTGTCCATTCGCGTGCAGCATAAAGGCGGCCGCTGGGTGCTGCGCTTTCGGGATGACTGCCAGGCCTTTGACCCGGTCAGCTACGTGCCCTCCGGAGAACAGGAGGACGCCCTGGGCATCCGGCTGGTGATGGCCATGGCGGACGATATCCGCTATACCTATTCCTTGAATTTGAACAACCTGACGATCAAGCTGTCAGCATAAAAAAGCGTTCCCCCTGCTGCCAGGCTGCAAAAAAAGAGGTGAAGGGTAAAATGTGGCAATGCCCCAAATGCCAGCGCGCCTTTGAGAAGCAGGATCAGCCCCATTACTGCGCAAAGCCGCGGACCGTGGAGGAATACATCCTCCAGCAGGACGGCGCCGTGCAGCCCCGGCTGCGGGAAATCCGGGCGATTCTGCGCCATGCGCTTCCGGAAGCCGAGGAACGCATTTCCTGGTCCATGCCCACCTACTGGAAGGGCCGGAACATCATCCACTTTGCCGCCTCCAAAAGGCATGTGGGCCTCTATCCCGGCGGCGAAGCCACGGGGGTGTTCGCGGAGGAATTGAAGGGCTGGGACGTGAGCAAGGGCGCCATCCGCCTGCCCTATGAAAAGGAACTGCCCGCAGCGCTGATTGCGCGCATCGCCCGCTGGTGCCTAAAAGCGTACGGAAAATGAGCTTCCGCATACCCCGGCCAGGGCGTCTACGAGGATTTGTCACAGGATACGGAAAAAATGAAAGCCTATTACCATTTGCCAGGATTGTTTGAGTTTTACGAATTGTACCGCGCTTTCCTGCCGCTGTTCCGGGAGCGCAGGGAGTGGTTTTACGATTGGTGCGACATCGGCTCCATCTACGGCGCGCCCGCCGACTGCCTTTGGGGCGGAGGCCGGGTGGGCTTTGGGGAGGAACGGCCGCAGGACGTGGCCAAGCTGACGCGGGACTACGCCGTTTCCGCCCATCTCACCTTCAGCAATTCCCTGCTTCGCCAGGAGCATTTATCCGATAAAAAATGCAACGCCCTGTGCGCTTTGTTTGAAAGCAGCGCGCCGGTTCCAAACGGCATCATCCTCTGTTCCGGCCTGCTGCTCAATTACATCCAAAAAAAGTACCCCGGATTCTATTTTGTTTCCTCCACCACCAAGGTGCTCACGGAATTTGACCAGCTCCGGGACGAATTGAGCCAGGAAGCATTCCGCTATGTGGTGCCCGATTTTAGGCTGAACAAAGCCTTCGGCCAGTTAAACGCCCTGCCCGCGTCTCTTAAGCGGAAGGTGGAATTTTTGTGCAACGAATGCTGCTGGTTCGCTTGCCCGGACAGGAAGGCGTGCTATGAAGCCGTCAGCCGGAAAAACCTGGGCGAGGACTGCCCGGAGCACGTGTGCCTGTCTCCCCTGGCCCACCGGGGCTACCGTTTTTCCGACGCCATGAAAAATCCTGCCTTCATCGGTATAAAGGACATTCAAAACGTTTACCTGCCAAACGGCTTTTCCCATTTCAAAATTGAGGGCCGGAGCCTGGGCAGCGCCCTCATCCTGGAATTTTTGCTGTATTATATGACCAAGCCGGAGTATCAGCTGCAGGTTCGGGAAGAAATCTATTTAAGCAGCTCGTTGGACCTGTTTTGAGCGCGCGCCGGGTTGGCCGTTTTATTTCGGCTGTTTTATCAGCCAATCCCGGATGACGGTTTTCATCTGCTCCGGGCAGCGGTCAAAATGATGGGTTTCGCCGGGGATCAATTCCAGCTGGCAGTTTTGATACCGTTTGGCCGCGGCGCGGGAATCCTCCGGCGGCACCACGTCGTCCTCCTCCCCATGAATCAAAAGCACCGGCCCCGGAAAGCGGTCCATGGCGTCCTCCGCATGGATGGTCTGCGCCACGCGGATATAGTTTCCGCCCAGCGTCAGCCCCTTGATGATCTGGATTTCCTCCGGGATGCGCTTGGGGTCGAACGTAAAGCCAAGCAGGCTGCCCTCGCGGGCGCAGCGGGGAATCATGAATGCGGGCGCGCGCAGGATCAGGCCCTTCACCCGGTCCGGGGCCATGCCGCCCGCCAGCGCCGCCGTCAGCCCGCCCTGGGAATGGCCGGATAGGTAAATATCCGTTACAAAATCCAGCGGCCGGGCATAATCGATCACCGCCAAGGTGTTTAAAATCCATTGATACAGCGTGTGACGCTTGAATTCGCCGCCGCTTTCGCCGTGGCCGTACAGGTCAAAGCGCAGGGTGGCAAAGCCCGCCTCCCGCATGGCCTGGCAGGCGGCGACGGTGTGGCCTTTGTCCTTGGAGCTGGTGAAGCCGTGCAGCACAATCACCAGCGGACAGCGGCCCAAATTCGGGCGCTCTAAAATGGCGCGCAGCTGAATGCCGTCATCCATAATGGTCAAGTTTTGCATTTCGTCAGTTCCTCCCGTACCAGCCTTTCAAAGCTTTCCGCAAAGCGCCGGTCGTCTTCTGCAGTGCGTTTAGCGGGGCCTTTTCCATGCCGCTTCCCGCTCCGGCGGGCTTTTTTTGCCAAGTGGCGGTCCATGAGCAGTCCGTCAATGTTTTCATCTGTAAACCATTTGCCGCTCTGATGAATGGCCCTGGCTCCCTTGCCCAGGGCCAGCGCCGCCACGCCGTAATCCTGGGTGATAACGATATCGCCCCGCCGGCACAAATTGATGAGCGCAATATCCACCGCGTCCTCCCCCGCGCCGATTACTTTTATTTCGCTGTAATCGGAGGATAGCGCATGGTTGGTGTCGCACAGCAGCGTCACGGCCACGCCATGGCGCTTCGCAATTTCTTCCGCGATTCGCGTCACCGGGCAGGCGTCGGCGTCAATATAGATTCTCATACTGTATCTGTCCATTCGTGAATTGTAGGAGAGTTTACGTTGCCAATGAATCGCGCGCCTTTGTATCAACTATATAAACTGTACGCTGAAAACTTTACTCTCCTTCAGCTTTAAAGTATTCTTTCTCCCTTGACGGCTGGTGGATGTAGGGAAAAACGGGAATCTTCATGCTTTCAGCTCCTGGTTTTCGTTTTTTTCCTCATAGCCGCATCTCCGCTTTGCCGCCGTCCGGCTTTCTATGCTGGGAAAGATACGCCTGTTTCTCCCGCGCGTCCTGCGCTTCCAGGGAGGATTCATTGTGGATGCCGCCCAGGAATTCCAAATGGTGGCGGAACTCATGGCGAACGACGCCGCGCAGGATGTCCTTTGCTTCCTCCCCTTCCGCATCCGGGTGGGCCCGGTCAAAGGAGCCCTTATAGATAACGATTTGCCTTACGCCGGAGAAAACGGAATACTGCCCCAGAACAAACAGATCATCCCCCTGGGCGTAATCCGGCGCCAAGGCGGCTTCCGAAACAAGGACGCCGCCGGAAAGCTCCCGGAAAAATTCCTCCGGAAGCTCATCCAGCAATTCCTCAACGATCTGCTTGAACTCTTTAAGAAGCATCATTCATGAACCTTTCAAAAAGGATTTACCCCGTTTTTCTCCCTTAAGGCGCAAACGTTCTATACCATTATACCGGATAATTTCCAATTTCGCAAGAAAACAGCCCGCTTTGCGCCAGGCGGTAATTTTTGAAAAAATCGGCCGCCTGCCTGTATACACGGACGGCCTCAGCATGTATAATAATCTTGACACAGCCGTCAAGGCAGAAAAAAGCTTTAAGCCTCGAAGAAGTGAACAGAGTTCAGATTTATATAGTCCGGATACTGCGTTGCGTTTCTTGATAAATTCTAAATAAACTGTACTCTCCTACAGCTTTAAAGTTTCCTGCCATTCACGGCTGAACAGATACGGCAATGCAAAAAAGGAGGCTTGGCCGCGCTGCGGCGAAGCCCCAGACTGTCGGCAAACCCCAGGAAAGTATGGGGCTGTCTCGCAAACAAAAAAGCGCACAAAAAACATGACGAGAAGCTGTAG
>CAMOHY010000137.1 GCA_946615495.1 uncultured Clostridia bacterium | reverse complement strand
GCTTTTTTGTTTGCGAGACAATCCCTGCCATCGAAAGACTGCTTGCAGACTTTCGATGGGAACATCATTTTACGGCCGCAAATTGATAGCGGAAGCGGCTTTCAGCCGCTCCTCGGACCGGCAAAGCCGGCCCTGCGGATTGCTGATGAAAGGGCCAAAGCCCTTTCATACTTTCCTGGAGTTTGTCGACAGTCTGGGCTTTTTTATAGGATATAATCCGTTATGCAGTCGTACCAGTGCACGTAGGTTTGGCCGTTTACGGTAATGCGCTCATTGTCCGGCAGCAGCTCGGTCCAGGGCTTTTGATAGCGGTCCTGGCGCCAATCGGCGCGGTTGAAGCGCCGCCACAGAACGGTCCTTCCATTTGAATCCAAATACTGCTCGGTGGCCATGCCCTCATCGTAGGTTTCAATATCCATGACGCACACGGTGTCGTAGGTTTTGCCGCCGATGGTTACGGAATACCGGCCCACGATATCCAGCAGAAAGGGCTTATTCTTCGCTTCCACCTGACTGCCCGTTCGGGTGATATCGCCCTTGGGGGCCAGGTTCACTTCGTTTCCGCAGTTGTTTTCGCCAAAGCCCCAGCTGTTGAGAAAATCGCCGCCGTCCAGGAAGGTGTAAAAGTGGTTCACGCCGTTTTCCATGTGGCTTTCCGCCAGGATGCGGCAGTGGGTGTCCGTCAATTGGGCCACGAAGCGGCGGCTCACCTCCGCCTGGCCGCCCGCGCTGTTGCATTCCATGGGGTCGGTTTCCAGGGCGCAAATTTCCACGCCCTCAATGCCGTGCACCTGGGCGCGGCCCACCACCTCCATGGCGCACTGCTCGGCGCGCTTTTTTTCGGGGAAATCGTACATGGCCCAGGTGAGCTTTTCTCCCAGCCTTGGCACGATGAACCAGCCCATCATTTCCTCCCACCGCACGGAAAAGGGCGGCAGGGGAGAAGGAGAAATGGCGTAGGGAGGAAGGGAATCCGGCATTTTCGTCATGTTCTTTGCTCCTTTCGCTGAAGGGGGATAGGGATACATTTTCCGAAAGCTTTCGCGGGCGTAATGCAGGCGGCTTTTCACCGTGCCCAGCGGGATGCCCAACCGGTCCGCGATGCGGGCCTGAGGCCATTCCTGAAAGTAAAACAGGAAAAGCATCTGCCGGTCCTGGGCGCGAAGCCTGCGCAGGGTGCTTAGCACCGGGGAATCCTCCCGGCTGGATACGCCCCGTCCGCGGGGCGGGCAGGGGAGAGAGGAAAAGGAAATTTCCGGGTCGGCGGCCTTTTTGCGGTAATAATCCCGGCACTTATTCCGGGCAATGGCCAGCAGCCAGCCCTTGAAGGCGTCCGGAGAACGCAGCGTCTGCCTGTTCTGGGCGGCGGCGGCGCAGGTTTCCTGCACAATATCCTCCGCGTCGTGAAGATTGCTGACGCGGAATTTAACGAACCGCTCCAGCGCGGGCAAATGCTCCCGCAGCTGCGCTTCCCACGCATCCATGGCTCCTCTCCCCTTTCTTTTGGCGCGGGGCCGCAAGGGCCGCGCTGGCCATCGCCCCGCTGAGATCGATCTCACCCTATAAGACGGGAAAAAACGGCGAAAGGTTCAAAGCGATATGAAAAAGAGGCGGGATTTTTTGTCCCGCCCCGGCAAAATAAACATCATCCTCTGCCAGAGGAAAAAAATCAATCAAGCTTCCGGCACCATCAGGCCCAAATTGCCGTCCTTGCGCAGATAAAGCACGTTGGTGCGCTCCGTTTCAATATTCACAAAGACGAAGAAGCTGTGGCCCAGCAGTTCCATCTGCAAAATGGCGTCCTCCACGGCCATGGGGCGCACGGGGAATTCCTTGGTGCGCACGATTTGGCGTTCGCCGGTGCCATAAGCGGAAATATCTTCGATGAATTCGGGGGTCTCCTCCTGATAAGCGCCTTCCCGCAGCCGCTTTTCCAGCTTCGTGCGGTGGCGCAGAATCTGGCGTTCCAGCTTGGCCAGAGCGCTGTCGATGGACATAAACAGGTTATCCTTGCTGGAGGATTCGGCCCGCATGGTCACGCCGTTCATGGGAACGGTGATTTCGCAAATGCGCTCATCCCGCTCCCTGCGCAGCCGGACGAACATTTCGGTGTCCGGCTTCAAATACCGCTCCATGGTAGCGGTTTTTTTGGTGATCCGGTTGGTAATGCCCGGCGTAACGACCATATTCTTGGCAGTGATGGTGGTTTTCATGAAAGACAACTCCTCTCTCGTTATATGACCGGCGCCTGCCGGTTTTTCTCTCATTTTCCTCTCTGTCTATTGCTCTTATTCGACGGGAAATGGAAAATTCCTTCCTTTCCTTGAGCAGCTTCACAATATTTTTGCAGCGAAATTTGTTATCATGCACAGCAGCATGCCTATCGCCGTGGGCAAAAGGAAAGCGAGCAAGGTCCATTTTTTGCTGCCGGTTTCCCGATAAATGGTCAAAAGAGTGGTGGAACAGGGAAAATGAAAGAGAGAAAAGAGCATCACGTTCAGGGCGGTCAGCCAGGTCCAGCCCTGGGCGGATAAAAGGGCGCCCAAGGTGAGCAGGCTGCCCGTTTCCGTTAGGCTTTCGCCCGCGGTGTAGGCCATCACCATCAGGGGCAGCACGATTTCGTTGGCCGGAAAGCCCAGCAGGAAGCCGGCCAGGATCACGCCGTCCAGGCCCATCAGGCGGCCCAAAGGGTCCAGAAAGCCGGTCAGCAGGGAAAGCAGGGTGCGCTCATCCAGCCGGATGTGGGATAGAAGAAAGATGACCAGCCCCGCCGGGGCCGCCACCGCCGCCGCCCGGCCCAATACGAAAAGCGTTCTGTCCAGCATGGAGCGAAGAACCACCCGGCCCACCTGGGGCATGCGGTAGGGCGGCAATTCCAGCGTGGAGGAGGAGGGCACGCCCTTGAGCACCCAAAGGGACAAGAGCCGGGAAACGAGCAGCGTGGCGCCCACCGCCAGCAGGGAAAGCCCCAGCAGCATGGCCACCGACACCGCCGTGCCGCCCAGGCCGCCGCCGGAAAAAAACAGGGTCATCATGGCGATGAGCAGGGGAAAGCGCCCGTTGCAGGGCACCAGGCTGTTGGTCAGGATGGCGATGAGCCGCTCTCTGGGGCTGTCGATGATGCGGCAGCCGGTCACGCCCACGGCGTTGCAGCCAAAGCCCATGCACATGGTCAGGGCCTGCTTTCCGCAGGCGCGGCAGCGCTCAAACAGGCCGTCCAGGGTAAAGGCCACGCGGGGCAGATAGCCCGAATCCTCCAAGAGCGTAAACAGGGGAAAGAACACCGCCATGGGCGGCAGCATCACGGACACCACCTGGCCCAGGGTGCGGAATACCCCCTCCGTAAGCAGGGAAAGCAGAAAGGGCGGCGTTCCCAGGCGGGAAAGAAGGGCGGAAAGCTGCCTTTCCAGGGCGGTGAACCCTTCCGCCAGCCAGCCGGACGGCGCGTTGGCCCCCTTTAGCGTAAGGAAAAAAATGAGGCCCAATAAGGCCAGCAGCACCGGCAGGCCCTTTAAGCCGGTGAGCGCCCGGTCCGCCCGAAGGGCGCGGGGAGAGGCGTCAGGCGCGGAAACCGACGCCCGGCAGGCTTCCTCCGCGGCGCGGTAAACGCTTTCCACCAGCAGGGCGGAAAGCCCTTCCCGCGAAAGGCTCAGCCCGGCCAAGGCCCGGTCCGCCTCCAAAGGAAAGGATTCCGCGCCTGGCACGCGGCGGCTTAATTCCTTTAGAAAGCAGGGGTTTCCCTCCATGAGCCGCAGGGCGGCAAAATAAGGGTCCACCACGCCCGCCACGCTGGCCTGGAGCTTTTCCGCCAGCTTTTCCGCCGCCTGCGCAACCGGCTGCGGATAGGGGACCCGGCGGGGCTTGGGCGGGCGCAGCAGGGTTTCCTTGGCCGCGGCCAGGGCCGCTTGAAGCCCTTGCCCCTCCCGCGCGCAAATGCCGGTAACGGGCACGCCCAGGCGGCGGGACAGGGCGTCCAGGTCCACGCGCAGGCCCTTTTTTTGCGCTTCGTCCATAAAATTGACGCAAAGGGACACCCGGTCCGTGATTTCCAGAACCTGATAGGCCAAATTCAGGTTCCTTTCCAGGCAGGAGGCGTCGCATACCACCATCACCGCGTCGGCCCCGCCAAAGCACACGGCCTCCAGCGCCGCTTCCTCCTCCGCCGATTGGGCCCACAGGGAATAAGCTCCCGGCACGTCCAGCAGGAAGAAGCTTTCCTTGCCCAAATGGCATACGCCGCGGGCGGAGGCCACGGTTTTGCCGGGCCAATTGCCGGTGTGCTGCCGCATGCCGGTGAGGGCGTTGAACAGGGTGGATTTTCCTACGTTGGGGTTGCCCATCAGGGCAATCAGGGGCGGTTCATTCATGGCTGCTATCCTCCAATATCACGGTGCGGGCGTCCTTTTTCCGCAGGGCGATCACCGCCCGGCGCACCCGGTAGGCCCGCATGCCGCCGCCGGGGGCGGACAGCAGGCATTCCACCCTGGCCCCGGCGGTAAAGCCCAAATCCATCAGCCGCCGCCCCATGCCGCCGGATGCGCGCAGGCACCGCACCGTGCCGCCCTCGCCCAGGGCCAGGTCCGTCAGATTCCGCATGAACGCCACCTCCCTTTACCAGCCTATGCAGGGAAAAACAGGATGTGAGAAAAAAGGGAGGCCGGGAACGCGGGCCTCCCAAAGAAAAACGGATTTATAAGGGCGTTACCTGGGCGCGCTGGCCGGGCAGCCGGTCCACCCGGTAAAAGCCGATCAGGTTGCCTGGCCGGGCCTGGCGGTACACGTTCATGGCCGCCGGGGCGTCCCGCAAATCAAAGCGTACGGAAAGGCCGCAGCCCAGGGATACGTCGCGGGGCGTGGAAATGATTTCCGAATGGACGCCCGCGCGCCGCAGGGCGCTGTCCATGCGCATCACCTGCTGGCGGGAGCGGAAAGCGGCAATGCCGAATGCTTCCTGTTGGGTCATGGTTTTCCCTCCTTCCTCATATAGTGTATGAGAAGCGGCCCGCCGCCGTGCGGCCGCAGGGAGGAAAAATGCCATGATTTATTTGGACAACGCGGCCACCAGCTTTCCCAAGCCGCCGGAGGTGAGCCGGGCCATGAGCGGCGTGATGGAGAAAATCGGGGGCAATCCGGGCCGGGGCGGCCACGCCGGGGCCCTGGCAGGAGGCAGGATTTTAGAGCGCTGCCGGGAATTGGCGGCGGAATATACGGGCGTTCAGGGGCCGGAAAGGGTGATTTTTTGCCTGAACTGCACCGACGCCCTGAACACCGCCATCCGGGGCACGCTGCACGCGGGGGACGAGGTGCTGGTGAGCCATGCGGAGCACAACGCCGTCATGCGCCCCCTGATGGGCTACCACGACGCGGGAAAAATCACCGTGCGCATCCTGCCGCCGGATGAACGGGGCTTGCTGCCGCCTCAAACGGTGAGCCAGGCCATCGGGCCCAAGACGGCGCTGTGCGTGCTCTGCCACGCCAGCAACGTGACGGGCATTGTGCAAAGCGCCGGCGAAATCGCGCGGGCCTGCCACGAAAAGGGGGTGCCGCTGCTATTGGACGCGGCCCAGACGGCGGGGACGGAGGATATTGCCTCCGTTCACGCGGACATGATCGCCATGCCGGGCCACAAGGGGCTGCTGGGCCCCATGGGCACGGGGCTTTTATGCCTGGGCGATGGCATGCTGCCCCGGCCGCTGCGGGAGGGCGGCACGGGCTCCGCCTCCGAAAGCCTGCGCCAGCCTGCCATGCTGCCGGACCGGCTGGAGAGCGGCACGGCCAATTTGCCCGGCATCGCGGGGCTGACCCAGGGCATCAAATTCGTGCTTCGCCACCGGGCCGCCATGGCGGAATATGAACAGGCCCTGCGCGCCCGGCTGCGGGAGGGGCTGGGAAACATTTCCGGCGTGACGCTGTACGATGGGCCCGCGGACGCGGCCCACGTGCCGGTGGTCAGCTTCAACATCCGGGGCATGGACAGCGGCCAGGCGGCGGACGCGCTGAACGAAAGAAAAATCGCCGTCCGGGGCGGGCTGCACTGCGCGCCCTCCATTCACGCCTGGCTGGGCAGCGGCGGGGCCGTGCGCGCCAGCCTGGGCCCCTTCAACACCGAAAAAGAGGTGGACAGTTTTTTATCGGCGGTTTTAGCCATCAGCAGGTTGTAAAAAATCGCGCCGGTTTACAAAAAACGGCGCCAGACTGTCGACAAACCCCAGGAAAGCATGAAAGGGCCGCAGCCCTTTCATCAACAATCCGCAGGACCGG